>CAYGGQ010000031.1:8472-9590 GCA_964349535.1 uncultured Gammaproteobacteria bacterium
GGGGTAAGGGGAGGTATGCGCGGTAGGTTCGATCGGAGGCATACCCCCTCTATCTCCCAGAGCTAAGCTCAGCTTTGCCCTTCGCAAGGGGGAGGAACTGTTTGCAGGCTGTTTTAATAAAACCAACATAAAACCAAAATAGCTTGACGTTTTTACCTTTTTGATCTATCTTTTATTATTCGTTCTTTAGAAAAGTTCCCTCTGAATCAAGGAGATCAGCGTCATGGACCAAGCATTGCTCGATCGGATCGCGGCAGCCTTTCCTTTTCCAATCAAGCTTCAGCCTACGGATACAGATCCTCAAATGCTTGAGACTTGTTCCTACGGCGATGGAGAGGATCAAGAACGGATGGCCCGCTTGTATGAAGCGGTCAAGCTGGATCCGACGGATCCTTATCCTGCCACGCATCTCATAGGTCAGCTTGTGAAAGAATTTGCTTTCGTTGAGGCTATTGAAGGAGACGTGTGGTTTCGCGTGAACGTGTCGATCCATAACACGCCTTTGACGTTGGCGATCGAGTGCGACAAGATCGAAGAAGGTCTTGTTGCAGCCTTGATCATTGCTCGAGTCTTGAGAGACTACGAACAGCAAAAAGCCAGTAATCAACCGGAGGTTTCAGCATGACCCGTTTCATCCGTTCTCTGTACGCAAGACTCAACGCTCGCCACGGTGATCCAATCGTGCGGGTCCAGAATGAAGAGGGTGATGCCTATCGCGCCGGAGAATACGATATGAAGCCCCGGACGGCTTTTTCAGTGCTCTTGCGGAGGGCGATGAGTGCATACTTGAGGAAGAAGTATCCTGGTTTGAGGTACGTAGTTCTGTTCTTGCTGGGAACGGCAGCCGGCGCAGCCACAATCTACGGCATAGGGTGGCTTCTCGAAAGAAAGCCTGTCGAAGGCGAAGTGCTCGCAATCGGCTGGGTATGCACGTCGAGTACCCATATGAGGTATCCGAGTGCCTTCGGCGGGGAGAGGTTTCGTACCGTCAATCGAACTCTTGCAGGACAGGATCATAAGGTCGAGTGTCCTAGGGAGTGGAGGGTTGGCTCTCTGGTCGACATGAAACCTCAAGTAAGAACGAAGAAAGAGTATTTTGCTTGGATCAAGACTTCAAG
>CAYGGQ010000032.1:0-1236 GCA_964349535.1 uncultured Gammaproteobacteria bacterium
AATTGACTAAAATCCATAGATATACTATCCTTTCATCACTTAAAACTTAGCCAGTTATCGCCTGTTTGTTGAATCAAATACCATGCCAGCGTAGCTCAGTTGGTTAGAGCAGCTGTTTTGTAAACAGCAGGTCGTCGGTTCGAATCCGACCGCTGGCTCCAGTGCTCGGCTTATCGAGACTTCGTTACAGTCGGGTGTCTAACACCCTCCTTACACTTCGCTCGATGCCTGCGCTCCCCAGCTCTTCGTGGCTGGGGGCCCCGTAAAAAGGGAACAAGAAAGCCAAGACCACTCAATCTATAAATAATCTATGTCCCAAGAAACACGCATAAAACTTGCTTGCACGGTCTGTCAGCATGGGAACTACGACTCCCACAAGAACAAAAAGATCAAGGGTCGTCTGGAGATCTCCAAGTACTGCAAAATGTGCCGCAAGCACGTTTCACACAAAGAGACGAAGTAACCCTTCGTCTCTTGACGTTTTGAGTCGTTTTCGATACTCTTGGGCCCATGCTCTTAAGCGTACCTCTGGCGAGGAAGCGCCCATACCTAATCTAAATTTTCACTCTTACATGCTCATCATCCGATTAACCCGCGTTGGAAAACGCAACCAGCCACTCTTCCGCTTTATCGTGTCAGAAAAGGCTCGCGACCCATGGGGTAACGCGCTCGAAATCCTCGGCACATACGATCCAAAAGCCGGTACCGAAAAGATTGAAATCAACAAGGAACGGATCCAATACTGGATCTCCAAAGGTGCCCAGTGCTCCGAAACCGTTCATAACATGATGATCGATCAAAAGATCTTGACCGGAGACAAGAAAAAGAAAAACACCGTCTCTAAGCGCCGCAAAGAAAAATTAGCAAAGAAAACCGCTGGCTAAAACATAAAACCGCCCCGATGAACATCGGGGCGGTTTTATGTTAAGCATGATGAGGAAATGGCGCCATCGCCAATATCCTTTCCGCCTCTTCAATAGAAATGCCCTTTCGTTTTTGTATCACCTCAATTAAAGCATCCACCTTTCGATCCTCCTTGCGAACCAGCAACGTTAGATCCCCACGTAAATCCGCCAACTTATCATCAAGATAATCTTTTGTAACCATCCCCGCCTCAATACGACCTGTACGTCCTTCAAGTCGATCAAATCGACCATCCATCTGCTCGAATCTCCGGTCGACCTGTTCAAATCGTTGGTCGACCTGTTCAAATCGTTGGTCGACCTGTTCAAATCG
>CAYGGQ010000032.1:1336-9512 GCA_964349535.1 uncultured Gammaproteobacteria bacterium
CCTGTTCAAATCGTTGGTCGACCTGTTCAAATCGTTGGTCGACCTGTTCAAATCGTTGGTCGACCTGTTCAAATCGCTCATCCATGTGAGTCGCTAAACCTTGAATAGCTTCAAACATATCGCCAGAGAGCTGATGAACGTCCGTGGCAAGCGTCTGAACGGCGCCTAAAATTTCTGCATTGGTTGGTTGCATAGACATAATAATTTTGTGCCTCCACAATCCAGCATCCATCTTTTCTTTTCCCACGTCAAGTGTGGACAAGCTACCGTTTCATCCGCTCCACATCCTCCAATTTTACCGACAGCAGTTGTGACACCCCATCATCCCCCATGGTGACGCCATACAGCACATTTGCTTGAGTCATGGTGGCACGATTGTGGCTCACGACGATAAATTGTGTTTTATCCGCCAGTGATGAAATAATCTCTGCGAATTTACGCGAGTTAGCCTCATCAAGCGCGGCATCCACCTCGTCCAAAACGACGAACGGTGAAGGATTGGTGGCCATGATAGCGCAAATAAGGGCGATCGACGTGAGAGCGCGCTCGCCACCAGACAGAAGACTGATCGACTTCGCGCGCTTACCCGGCGGCGTTGCTTGAATATCGATTCCCGCCACCACATCTTTCATGACCCCAGCTTGAGACTCCTCATCTTCCTCCTCCTCATCACCTTCAAGCGCGTCTTCTGGCTCTGGACGAACTTCAACCAACTTCGCTTCTCCGCCTTGAAACAATTTTTTGAAATACACGCTAAACTCACGATCCAATTTTCGAAATGCCGCCTCGCTTCGTTCACGAATCGTCGTGTCTAATTCATGAATGACGATATCCAAAGACTGAATGCCTGCTCGTAAATCTTCCGTCTGTTTAGAAAGAAACTCAAAGCGTTCTTTCGTGGTTTGATGCTCTTTAATAATCTCCGGATCAATCCCTCCGATCCATTCAAGCTGGGAGCGAAGACGCTGCAGTTTTGCGGCCGCATCTCCTGGTAGGGGCGATTCATGAATCGCCCCTACGAATGCAGGCAACTCGACCTCCAAGGCGGGCGCGTGATTTCGAATATCTGCTAAAAATCCCTCTTTTCTGGTCTCAAAACGCGCAACATCGACGGCGGCTTCTGATGCTTTTCGTTCAGCAACATGCGCCTCTTGTCGTTTTTGGGTCAAACGATGTTGTACATCAAACACATGCGTCCGCTTCCCTTCCTCTGCTTTATTCCAAGCCTCCAAAGCGGCCTGCGCTTCGACCGTTTTCGTAGCAACATCAGACAACTCCTTCATGATCGCCGCCATCTCTTTCTCAAGCGCAGGATCTTTTGCTGTCACCTGTTCCGACTCTGGTGCCGGCTGCTGCAGCTTTCCGACCAACTCGACACTCATCGTCTTCAACTCTTTTGCTAAACGACGCGCCTCTTCAAGGTCTACCTTTTTTGCATCCAACACCTTGTCCAAAGCGTCATGCTTGGATCGTAATAAATCAATCGAAGAAATGATTTTAGATAAAGGAAGTGGCGCCCAAGGCTTTTCGGCACGCACCGCAGCGACGGCCTGCTTTGTCTCAAGCTTCATCTGTCGTTCGCGGATCGCGTTCCGTTCAGCAGACAAAGCGTCCAATCGTTCACGCAATGGACGAAACCCTTCTGAAGCTGGGATCGCTTTTTCCATGGCAGTCAACTCCTGCTCCATAGCAGCAGCTTCTAATTCCCGAGCGCTTTGCTCCGTCTTAGCGGCCGTTTGCCGAGATTCAGCCACACGCAACCCATCACGAATTTCACGCCATGAATGACCGTAATAGGCCTTTTCAAGGCTTCGTAACTCCGCTTCGATTCCCTCACGTTCTTGCAAACGCTTCATCTGACGCTCAAGCGTATTCAATCGCGGTTCGATTTCACGTAATAAAACATCTGTTTGGCGTAAGTTTTCTCGTGCGTCATCAAGTTTATTCAACGCCGACTGTCGTTTCAGCTGAAATGGCCTTAGACCAAACGCTTCATCAAAAAACTCTTTGCGCTCCGTCGGACTGGCGACCAAAACTTGGTCCACCATCCCCTGACCGATCACGCTATAGGTACGCTGACCAACCCCACACTGCGCAAGAAGCAAAACGACGTCCTGCAAACGCGCCGATTGTCGATTCACCTCATATTCAGACTGCCCATCGCGATACAAACGACGGGTAATCGCGATCTCCGAAAACTCCACCTCCGGTCGATCATCATTTTCAATAATCATCGTGACCTCCGCAAACCCAGAACGCGCTCGAGACTCTGAACCAGAAAAAATAACGTCTTCCGATTTCTTGCTACGCATCAACCTCAAACTCTGCTCCCCCATCACCCAACGCAAAGCATCCGCCGTATTCGACTTACCCGACCCATTCGGCCCAACCACGGCCGTAATACCACGACGCCCCGATGCGTCTGGCATGAATTCCAGGCTTGTTTTTTGAGCAAAGGTCTTAAACCCCTGTAATTCCAAACGCTTGAGATACATAGCTCACGATGCCACCTATCATAGCGACAAGACGCTTTTCCGACCAGTAGATAACCCTCTTTTAGCCACGTTGACGGTCCGGCCGACTTCCTTCAAGATGACCTTATTATGTCCCTCCGTCTTGAAGCTGGCTTTGAACGCCTCCGTGACGCCTTGGCTGAAACCTTTGCGCAGGACGTTGATTTTCTCCCAGGAGTCCTCGTGACCGTTCTCGACGCCAAAATCACAGCCAATACAGCCCACGCGAGAATCGTGCTATCTGTCTTTCCAGAAACCAAAGTCGAGGAGGTGAAACAGCTCTTAGATGAACAACAACGCGTCATCAAACAAGGCCTCTCTGAACGCCTCCGCCTGCGCCGCATGCCACGCCTCCACTACGTCTTTGACGACACCGAAGCCGAAGCCGCCATCATCGAAAAACACGTACGGGATTTTGAGCAGAGTCAGAAGAATAAGAAGGTCTAGGCCTTGACCATTCCCCTCATACGTCCTAAGCTAGCCCGTTCGCATGGACCACGCTTTTTCCCTTTTTCAACAGACCTACGGCCTCATTCAACGGGCCGAGAGGATTCTTTTGTTAGCTGATTTGGCGCCGGACGGTGACAGCATTGGCTCTTCTTCCGCGATGTTGAATTGGTTGATCCGCGAGGGGAAGAACGTCACCGCTTTTTGTCAGGAACCTATTCCAACCACCCTCCATTTTCTCGACAACATTCATCTTTTTACCAATAACACCAACGTGTTCGCAGAAGGGCATGATCTGGTCATTTCTTTTGATGCCAGCAGCCGCCAACGTACGGGTCTCACAGAACATGGTCACAAACTTTCACCGCAACACACCTTAATCGTGATCGATCATCACGCCACGAACGAGCGATTTGGCCATGTCAACGTTGTACTCACCGAAGCCTGCTCAACCGCAGAGGTTTTGTACCGTTTTTTTGAACAACACAAAATTCTGATTGACGACAAAATGGCCACGGCCCTCCTCGCTGGTATTCTTTTTGACACTTCGTTTTTCAGCAACTCGGGAACGACCACAAAAGGCGTTGAGGCCGCAAGTCATCTCGTGGCGCAAGGCGCTCGCTACACGCACGCCATTCAGCACATGCTCAAAAATAAATCCGTCCCCGCTTTGCGTTTATGGGGCTTAGCTTTATCACGTCTGACACATCGCCCAACTCTTGATTTAGCGTACACGTACTTTCGACATGAAGACCTGCGCGACGTTCCACGTTACGAAGAAGCCGTCGCCGGCGTTTCTAACTTTCTCAATGCAACCGTCGCCGGAGTCGACGCCGTTTTGGTTATCACCGAAATGCCCGATCAACAAGTCCGTGGCTCGCTTCGCAGCTTAACCCGTGACGTATCCAAACTCGCCAAACTTCTGGGCGGAGGTGGTCATAAAAAAGCAGCTGGCTTTACGGTAAAAGGACAATTAAAGGAAGTGAATGGTCACCCCAAAATCACCATTTGACCCTTCTGTCATCCTCGCGAACGCGGGGATCCAGCGTGCGATAGCACCAACAAACAAGGAATCCCTCATTTATTCGCTACAGCCTGGATCCCCGGGTCTCGTCGGACTCGCCCGAGGATGACAAAAATTAGCACTCTTCCTACTTGACTGCTAACCCATGTTTTGCTACCTTAATCACCATCTATGCAAAACCCCTACGCGCTAGGAAGCAATCCAACACAGAATTGGCTCATCCCAACCGTGATCGAAAAAACGAACATGGGCGAACGGGCGTATGACATTTATTCACGCTTGCTCAAGGACCGCATCATCATGCTTGGATCCGCGATTGACGACGATGTTGCGAACGTCATCGTAGCGCAACTTCTCTTTTTAGAGAGCCAGGATAAAACTAAAGACATCAAACTTTACATCAACTCCCCCGGTGGCTCTGTCACGGCTGGCTTAGCCATCTACGACGCCATGCAATACGTCAAACCAGACGTGTCGACCATCTGTATTGGCATGGCTGCTTCCATGGGCGCCGTGCTTTTGGCCGGTGGCGCAAAAAATAAACGCTTTGCATTGCCCAACGCCGAAGTCATGATCCACCAAGTTCTTGGCGGCACCCAAGGTCAGGCTTCTGATATAAAAATTCACGCGGAACGCATTTTGAAGACGCGCGACCAGCTCAACAAAATCCTCTCCAAACACACGGGACAGCCTATGAAACGTATTGAACAGGATACGGAACGCGACAACTTCATGGACGCAAAAACGGCATTGGAATACGGGTTGATTGATAAGGTTATTAGTTAAGACAACTCTGTGTCATCCTCGCGCACGCGGCAAAGCTGAGCTTAGCTCTGGGATCCAGCGTGCGCTAGCACCAACTAAGCAGGTAACCCATTGTTCTCTTCGCTGGATCCCCGTGTCTCCGTCAGACTTCGCACGAGGATGACAAATACTATTTATGATAAAAGTCCAAACTTGGATGATCGAAATGTTGGTCGTTTTTATCATTCTCGCCACGGTCACCATTTTTACCGGCAACAACCTCGTCGAATGGTTGGGCGTATTCGCGGTTCTGTTCACCTTTGGCCACGCATCCGTTTCCAACTCCCTAGCCGAAGAACAACATCGAAAATTTCAGATGACCGGACAGGTCGAGGTTGAATGCTACCGTTGGAGCACACGCTACTACGTGCTGAAAGAATCCTTCTGGTTGTTCTATTTCATCCTTCATCAAAGCTATGCAGCTCTTGTCGGCGTCATTGTGTTTCTTCTCTATCCCCTGTGGCGTAAGTGGTACCGAAAACACTACCCATACAACCGTCACACCATTACCGAAACAACCGTGTAAGTAAAAACACCCGCTAGCCAATTGGCAGCGGGTGTTTTGAAAGCTCGATCTTGAAAGATGTTTGACGCGAGTGCGACAACAGTGGCGACGTCGGATTCCATGTATTGAGCGCCTCACGTGCGTTCGGTTCATCGCTATACAACTCGAGCGTAAACAACGACGCTTGCTCTTTCTGAGCTTCGATCATCGCCTTCTCGAAGAGCTGAGGTATGAACGAAGGAGTCAGCCACATGCCATCACGACGAACCAGAAAAGTACGTGCTACGTAGTCGTGATAGCTAAGTTCAAAGCGTAGAAAAGCCAACCCAACAATCATCGACCCGCCAGCAATTTGCGAATCATGGCCAAAATCGTCGACAACGAAGATGACTCGCATGTCTCGCTCCTGCCCTAGATTCATCCACTGAAACATATTCCGTGGCTTCAAAGAGCAGTAGCTCATGGCCTGTAGCAGCTGCTCCGCTATGTCTTGCGCCACGAGAAACTGCCGCGCGCATACATTGAGCTCGTTGGCTTGTTCAGGTCGGATAAACGTACGTGGCCCGATCGTGACAAAATGCAGGGACATGACAGACTCCTTATCAAGGGACGAAAAAAGTATTGCATATTCCTACTCTTTGTCAACCCATAAATGACAAAATGGTGTTTTTGCTTCCTTATTTATAAACCGTCGTAAGATCAATCCCCGTGTAAAAGTACTTCAGTATTTCGTCGTATTTTTTACCTTCATTAGCCATTCCCAGCGCACCCATGGCGGACATACCAACGCCATGACCCCAGAGAATCCTCCCCTGATCCCATGGAACGGGCACAGACACAAGCCAAGGATACCTAGACCCACCGTACCAAACCTCACCCCAAGACCGCGTGCGACCATCAGAACGAGAGTAATAAGGTGTGATGGCCAAATTCCCCTGGTAGGTGACAATCTGCCCACGGGTGGCGTTTATCGCTAATACCACGTTCCCATCACGCGCTTCTGCGCCATAGCCACGATAAACCTGATCGTAAGTAGCATCTACCGTGTAAAATTCAGCAGCATGCTTCGTGCCACGTCTCACATGATACATCGCGTAGGTACGCGCCGCGGTCAACAACGCTTTTTGATATTCCTGCGGACTGGAATTGGAAGTTTCGGCAATCCCCTTCAGATACCATTCGACGGGCAACTCATTGATGATCCAAACGTTGTTCGTTGCTGGCGTAAAGCGCAATTCTAATTGACCACGAAAGGTATTGTCGTTCGCTCCAGGCAACCAACTGACGGGACGAGAAAAATCAGCGATTTCTAGCGGAGAAATACCATCATCCGAACGAATCGTATAAAAATCTGTTGACTGGCCGTTACATGCCCCGCCCGAAATTTTATAAACAGCATTGCTGCGTTCATAACGAATCGTCACCAACTCGCCGATGGATAAACGACACAATGTTGATCCACCTTGCATAACAGATGCGGGGGCATATTTAGCTCGTATGAGCATTTGGTCATCAGCCGTTTTGAACAAACCAACGCGAATGATGGGTTCGGTGGGTAAATCTCCTGGGTTCAGCGCGACAAGAGACGACGGTGTAGGACTGTTGCCTGTATTTGATGATGGGGTGGCTGGAATGGGTTCTGGATCGTAGGCGCCGTCAGCGGTAACGGTGATGGGAATATCAATATCGCCACCCTCAACCGGCTGCCCGTCCGCCTGCAGTTGAAAACTTGCTTGGTACATCCCTTTTTTGGTCGGTGCTTTGATTTTGAATGTCAAAAATCCAATTTCTCCAGGCTTGGTTTCATTTTTCATCTGCACAGGTTCAATGGAACTAGACCATGACTCATCCCGCACGGATGAAAGTTTACCAGCAAGCGCTGGCGTCACCCCTTTGATGCGTAAACTACGAGACCCCCAGATCCCGCTCCCCGTGTTCTTAAATCCAAACGTCAGCTCCTGACGTCCATTGCCGGATAACGTTAACCCTTGCGCGGAACGTAGTAACAAAGCTGCTGCATACACGCCAGGCTTCGCCCCCGTGACGGTGGAAGCGGGAACAGAGGTGATGACATCACTCCCAGCAGGAGCTGTCGCGATGAACTCTGATGTTAATGGAACACGAATCGGTAGTGTGATGGTTCCTCCCGACACCCAGGCCGTACCTTCGGCCGCTAAAGCGAATGTTTCCTTATAAAAACCTGGTAAATTTGGTGCGCGAAGCTCTAACACAAAATGCCCGACTTCACCGGGTTTCACCTTTGCTTCTTTCATTTTCACCGTTTGCGAGGCTGTTGGCCAAGAAAAATCTTTAAACAAACTCGCACGCTCTTTATTCCCATCGATCGCATACAAAGAAAGGTAGTTTTTATCTTCTCTCGTCCATGTTTGACTCCCTGTATTCTTAAACGCGAGCTCGACGATCACGTGCTCTCCCCTATCAATTTGCCATTCAAATCCAGGTGAAGAAACAAGTTGCGCGGACCATGCGGTAGAACCAGATGGCAAAATTTGATCTGTAGCTGGCGTGGGTGTTGGTGTTGCGATAGGAGCGACAGGGGGTGTTGTTGGCGTGGGCGTAACTGACAACACGGACGACCCAGCCACGACAATATTTAAACTAAACATCCCACCCTTCATACGAGTGGTGTCTTCGGCAACTAAAATGAACGTCTCCAGATAGGTTCCAACGGTTGCGGGAGCCCGAATGGGAAATGTGAGAGTGACGGATTTTCCTGGCAACACATCCGCGCTCAAACGTAAGGGACGTTCTCTGTTATTCCACGCTGAAGTATAAAAAAGGCTGTTGATCTCGATTTTACGTAATGGATCGTAACGGTACAACGACACATACCGACTCCCCTCTTTGAGCCATGGACTGATC
>CAYGGQ010000033.1:0-9506 GCA_964349535.1 uncultured Gammaproteobacteria bacterium
TTACGCCGCCATCGGAGCCGCAGGCATGGATGGCGCGGCTGGTGGGGTCTGCATTGTCGGGGCAGCATCAGCTGGAGGTTTCATCTTCAATGCTTTTTTGAGAGCAAGACCTGCTTTGAATTTAGGGACCGTGACAGAAGGGATTTGGATTTTTTCGGTTGGACGTTGTGGATTGACGCCCATGCGGGGGGCGCGGACTTTGGCCATGAAGGTGCCAAAGCCTGCCAAGGTGACCTCACCGCCGCCTTGGAGGACGCTCGTGACCGTATCGGTGAAGAGTTCGATCATGTCTTCAGCCTGTTTTTTAGACACGCCGATTTTTTCGGCCAGGACGTTAATAAGTTCTGCTTTGTTCATACGAATGAATCAAGAAGCTTGAATCAATAATTAAATCTTGAAGCAATGATAGCACTTTTAGCTGGGTTGAGCTATAGAATGGGAATTTTTGTCAAGCGAACGGCGAGCAGGTACACTTCCTTTCATGCGTATTTTAGGTCTGGATTATGGGAGTGCCCGCATCGGCGTCGCGTTGGGGGATACGGAAACAAAGGTCGCAAGCCCTTGGCGTATTTTGGTGAACGAAGATCAGCAAGACGCGATCGAGCGTATTCTTGAGATTGCCCGTCAGGAAAAAGCGGATCAAGTCGTGATCGGTATTCCGCGCCCCCTGAATGATCCAACGAGAGAAACAGATCAGGCGAAAGAGATCCGTGTGTTTGCCGAAGCGTTACGCGTGGCAGGCGCCACCGTGATTGAAGAAGATGAAACGCTATCAACCGCCATGGCCGGTCAGCAGATGCAAGAGCGTGGAGAAAAGGGGAAACGAGATGATTTGGCTGCCGCGGTGATTCTGCAATCGTATCTTGATCGGTATGGCGTATCTTCGTGACACAGCCATCGTGCTGAAGAACGAACCTTTTCGTGAACACGATGCGCGCGTGACGCTCTACGGACGCACGCACGGAAAACTTTCCGCCGTGGCGCGTGCAGGTCGTCGGGCAGGTGCAAAAGCGTTGGGACACCTAGAACCTTTTTCTGAAGTCGAGGTGATGATTGCAGAGGGCGCCGCATTCGATAAGCTCGCGGTCGCTCGGATGACAAAGCCTCGTTTAAATTTACGTGAACAGTTGGCGCCGCTGATGATTTTTGGTCCCTTGCTTCATGCGGTCGATGTCTCAACCCAACCAGGCGTGGCAGATGAGACGATCTATTTTTTGTTGGAAGAGGCACTCGATGTGGGTGATAGGTTGCCGGAAGAACCGTCATCCGCGCGTGGTCGATTGTTGCGTGCAGCGGTCTCCTTTAAGTTACTCCACGCATTAGGCTACGGCCCTCGCGTCGATCGTTGTGGTCTCTGTGAAGTTTCTTGTGATCAACAGGCGTGGTGGCAAGCGGATCAAGCGCAGGTTGTGTGCGTATCGTGTGTGCGGGCAAACCGTATTCCGGTTTACGGTCGACAGGAGCTATCCATGTTAGCTTTACGTTTGTTACGCATTCTTCGCGAACGACCTTTAAAAGAGATTCTTTCGATCACGGCTCCCGTGATGGTGTTTGAAACAGCAAGTGCGTTTGTGGAAGCGTGTGTGCAGCAAACGCCGGTGTTGGGGGAGAGGGGGAAGATTTAATTCAGTTTGTCATTCCTGCGAAGGCAGGAATCCATCATGCATGCCGGTCGATCGGATGGATCCCTGCCTTCGCAGGGATGACAAATAAAAATAACAGATCAAAAAAAGAAGCCCCGACCACTTCGAGCTGGGCTCGAGAGAGGTCGGGGCGAGGAGGGGTTCTGGCTACCTGCTCGGGGGGCTGGCCTGCTGGGACGTTCCCTTGCAGGCCTTCCGCTGGTTCTTGCTGTGACGGTTGTTTCCCTTGCACTTGGGGCAGTTCATGTCGGCGCTCACCTTGGAGGGGTCGTACTTCGCCATGCTACTCTCCTGTATTCATTTTTTTGTCAGACAACCTGTACTTCAGCCTGCATAGAATACACGAAAACGCCTGTTTTGTCAAGAGGGGTGCCACGCTGTAAACTCAAGGCTATATGGAGCACCGCAGACGTAGATCTTGGGGGAGAGGTGGGTTTATTTCGTTGTGTTTGGCGGGTTTAATGGCGGGGGTGGCTCTGACAGCAACCCCGTCCGCTCCGGTTGTCTCGTCGAGTTATCCGTCTTCGACTTCAGTTACAGCAGCAACCGTGACTGCGTCAACAACCTTGTTGTTTGGCGTTCCAGCTCCAAAGGCAGCTGCGGATAAGCTGTTTCTCGTTTCTTCACCAGACGGAGTTGCGCAAGAGCGCGTGGTTGCTAAGGGTTGGCGTTTGCAGGCGTTGAAGCCGACGCTTACTGTTCGGCTGACAGTAAAGGCAGATGGCACAAGTGTCGTGACGGGTGAAGGTTGGAATGTGCCGGTTCGATCTACGCGCGGTGTTTCGTACAATGATGTGCAGCTGTTGGGCTTGTTTGATGCGACGCATGCAGCGGTCATGGCACGAGGGGACCGAGTCGTTCTACTTAGCGTTTCTAGAATTGGAGAAGTGCGCGAGCTCTTGCGGATTCCAGATGCCGTTTTGTCGCTTGATGTGACGCAGAACGCGGCTTGGCTTTCTTTGTTTCAAACAGGGGAGGGGTTAGAAGCGGGTCCACAGGGGCCTTCTGCTTTGGTGCGACTCACGATGGATGGGGCTTCCTCCACGATCGCAACGGACGGTCGTGTTATTTCATTGTTGAGCGTCGGTCCTTCTGGTTCCGTGGCTTATGGGTTTGATACAGGAGAAATGGTCGCGGTCACGGCAGATCAAAAGCGATGGAATGGAATCGGTCGACCATTGTTGTGGCTCGATGCACGGCATCTCGTGATGGCACAAGGCGTTGCTGTTCAAATTGTTGATGTGCCAGCGAGCCAGGTGACCCCACTTGTCGATCTACCCGCCGCGCCCATGATTGGTGTTATTCCTGACACGCTTTAATGAGTATATGATATGATTGTTTCTATATGAATCATCATCATGACTTAGGAATTAAGCTTTGGATCGCGTTCGGCGCCATATGTTTTTTTTCGACGGTTCTCTTGTCCATCGCTTTTGTCATGGTCCGAGAAAAAGAGCATAAACGGTATATCGGTTGTGTGAACCAAGCACGATCAGATTGCGCGCCTTCCTTTACGTGGACGGCGAACGGATGGGGGTTGGATGGCGTTCCACCGTCAGATGAGATGCTGGAGAATGGAGCCGTGCCGATCGAGGAGCCTCAATAGCTCACATTGCATCAAATGCGCAAGTCTGGTGAGATGTTTATCTATGACACGAACGATGATTAAAGACACGGTTGGCTTGGTGGGCCAAACGGTGACACTTAAAGGTTGGATTAACACCCGTCGCGACATGGGAAAGATTGTGTTCGTTGATCTGCGCGATCGGTCTGGAATCGCCCAGATTGTTTTGGTTCCCGCAGAATTGACTGATCGCGCGAGAGAGGCGATGAACGGTTTACGATCCGAATTTTGTGTTTCGATTGAGGGCGTGGTTCAGGCGCGCAACGAGAAGCAGATCAATCCAAACTTGGTGACAGGAACGGTCGAAGTTTTGGCGAAAGATATCGAGGTCTTGAATACGGCGAAGACACCGCCGTTTGATTTAGAAAATACATCAGGGATCAACGAAGAAGCGCGTCTCAAGTATCGCTATTTGGATTTGCGCTCACCTCGCATGCTACGCAACCTTGAATTGCGTGATCGTGTCATTTCGTTTTTCCGTGACTATCTTCGCGCGCGCGGTTTCTTAGATGTAGAAACTCCGTATCTCACCAAAGGAACGCCAGAGGGATCTCGTGAATTTTTAGTACCTTCGCGTTTACACGGTGGTGAATTTTACGTGTTACCGCAATCTCCACAACAGTTTAAACAGTTGCTCATGGTTGCTGGTGTAGAAAAATATTTCCAGATTGTCCGTTGTTTCCGAGATGAAGACCAGCGCGGCGACCGTCAGCCCGAGTTCACGCAGCTGGACGTGGAGATGTCTTTTGTGAACCAAGAAGATGTCTTGACACTTGTCGAAGGAATGATGATTGAATTGATCAAAACCGTTGCGCCGGGAAAACGCATCGCGCGGACGCCATTCCCACGACTCTCGTATGCGGAGTGTATGGAAAAATACGGAAGTGATAAGCCTGATCTTCGAGAAAATAAGCAAGATCCAAACGAGCTCGCGTTTGAATGGGTCGTAGATTTTCCCATGTTTGAAAAAGACTCTGAAGGAGGTGTACAGGCGGTGCATCATCCATTCACCTCACCAAAAGCGGAAGATGTCGCGCTCCTTGAAACAGAACCTCTCAAAGCGCGTGCCAATGCCTACGATTTGGTGTTAAACGGGAACGAGATTTTTGGAGGTTCCATCCGTATTCATCGTCGTGACCTTCAGAATCGTGTGTTCGAGTTGTTGGGTTTAGATCCAGAAACGATTCAACAGCGTTTTGGCCATCTCTTGCAAGCATTCGAATTTGGCGCGCCGCCGCATGGAGGAATCGCTTCTGGCCTAGATCGTGTTGTGATGATTTTGGCGAACGAGCCTAATATTCGAGAGGTTATTCCATTTCCAAAAACGGGTGATGCGAGAGATTTAATGATGGGCGCTCCCTCTCCGATTGAAACCAAGCGTTTAAACGAGGCGCATATTCAGGTTAAAAAATAAAATAAACTTCCCCTACTTCACACGATGTCCTATTCCGTTCATATCGAGCACTTCGAGGGGCCGTTAGACCTCTTGCTTCAGCTTGTTGAGTCGGAAAAATTAGAGATCACGAACGTGTCGCTCATGGAGGTCACGGAACCGTTCGTGAAGCACGTGCGTGCCCATCAAGGCAGCATTCCCCCGGAAGAGCTGGCGGACTTTCTACTCGTCGCGGCGAAGCTGGTCTATCTCAAATCAAAAGCGCTCCTTCCGGATATTCATGATCCAGCGCTGGAAGAAGGTCCTGATTTGGAAACGCAACTGCGTTTGTATAAGACGTACGCCGAAGCGGCACGTCGATTAGGGGAGATGGTCATGACGGGGAACTGTTCGTATAGCCGCACGAAACGTCCGATGCGTGAGGTGCAGATGGGGTTTGTGCCGCCGGTGGGCGTCACCGTTGCGGTGTTACACCAGCTCTATAGCCGCGTGTTACGTCGTTTGGAGCCGTTCCAGCATCTTCCCAAAGCTGCGATCGAACGGGTCATTTCACTAGAAGAAAAAATTCAACAGTTGGGAGATCGCATACGTAACACGATGAAGCTTTCATTTCATCGTTTTCTTTCAGAAGCGGGGAGTCGAGGCGAGGCCGTGGTTTCATTTTTAGCATTGCTCGAGTTAATCAAACAACGGTTGGTCAAAGTCCATCAGCCGAATTTGTTTCATGATATTCACCTTGAACGCCTATGAATCTTGATGCGATCATCGAATCGATATTGTTTGCGAGCGCGCGTGCCATGACGCTCAAGCAACTGGCGCAAATCGCGGACGCGAAGCTTGAGGATGTGCGAGCTGCTGTTGAAGATTTGTCAAAGCGTCTCACGGAAAGCGGAAGTGCGTTGCAGGTTATTCTGCAAGGACAAGAAGCGGAACTCGTCACTCGTCCAGAGGTCGCGGAAATCGTGCGCGCGACGATCAAGGAAGAAGCGCAAGGGGAGCTGACGAAGCCTTCTTTGGAGGCACTTGCGATTCTCGCGTATCGCGGGCCACTGACACGACCTGAATTGGAACAGATTCGTGGCGTGCAATCAGCGCTCATCCTTCGTAACTTAATGATGCGTGGTTTGGTTGAAACGCGCGAAGATGCTCGTTTGGGGCAGCCGGTCTATGCCGTCACGTTGGATTTTTTGAAAGCCTTAGGCGTGGATCGCGTTGAGACTCTGCCGGATTTTACAAGTCTTCGCGCGCATCGCGCCGTAGAACAGGTGTTGCAGGAATTAAATGCTGAAGTTGAAAAGCCGGTTGGGGTTTCTGATCCCACGCTTTCCGTCTAAAGCTTGGTCTTTTGTTCCCCATACGCTATCCTATTTGCCATTAGACCCATGTTTGCTGAATCTCTTGTCGCTCTCGTCAGCCTTCTCTCTCTCCGTGCCGCACAGACGCCGACAACGGAAGGGATTTTATTATTGAATGAACTTCCGGTCGCAAAATACGTGGCGGCACAAATGCCTGCCGCACCTACAAAAAATGATGACGACAGTTTGGGTGTGGAGGTCTCCGCACGGGGCGCGGTTGTGATGGATGTGGAAAGCGGACAAATTTTATTTCAAAAGGAGGCGCGGACACCCTACCCGGTCGCAAGCTTAACCAAGGTCATTACGGCCATGGTTGTATTAGATCGTCAGCCTAATTTAGAAGAGGAAGTCACGTTGCTCGCCCAGGATGACTCTCATGAAGGCAGATCTATTTTTTTAACCGGAGAACGATTGACCAAAGGGGAGTTGCTGCACGCGTTACTGGTTGGATCGGTGAACACGGCAGCAAACGCGCTCGCGCGTGTTTCGGGAGGGCGTGAGGATTTTATCAAAGCGATGAACGTCAAGGCGGCGACCCTTGGACTCACGCAAGCGCATTTTGTGGATCCGGTGGGTTTAGGGTCCCGCAATCAGGCCTCGGCTATGGATATCGCGATGGCCTTGCGTGCAGCCCTGCAATACCCGGAAATTCGTGAGACCACAGAACTGGACGCCCTTTCTATCAAGAGCCGTATCAGCCCCAATCGCACCTATGAGGTCAAAACAACAAATTTATTGTTAAGTTCTTTTTTAAATAAAGATCCCTATCGCATCGTTGCCGCGAAGACAGGCTCTTTGCCAGAAGCGGGTTTCTGCTTGGCGCAAGTTACGCGACACACGGGCGGCGATTCTATCGTGGCCGTTGTCTTGGGCAGCGAAAACCATTTTTCTCGCTTTCAAGACATGAAGGCACTCACCGCCTGGACGTTTGATCATTACACGTGGCCGAAGTAATGACACCCGTCTCCCGTCACGGTCACTCCTGCCTGTCGGGAAATTTTTATCATGCTACTATTTCAATCATTTAACTTTAAATCTATTGTATGAAAATTTGGTTATTCAGTTCACTCGCACTTCTCTTCCTTCTAGGAAGCGGATGCGCACGCACGACTCCGCGGACTAACCAAGTGTTGACCAATCAGGCAGTGACCACATCACCACCCGCAACCACAAAGGCCAAAGAAGTCAACACCAAACCTGAAGTCGTTTTTCAAGGTCAATCAGGGACGAACAAATTTTTGCTCGAATTATGGCATGGGGCAAGTGGCATTGAAGGTAGATTTATTTACGCCAATCAACAAACCCTAGAAGTCTCCGGCACGTTAAGTGATGGATTGTACAGTCTGCGTGTTCCGGGAACCGTCGGGAACAGTAAAAAGTCTTTTGAAATTGAATACCAAAAACAGGGCTTGTATAAAGGAAGTATGCAAAATTTTTATGGCACCGGCGAGATGCCCGTGACTTTATACGAAGTAGAAAACGATTTAAAAGCACATCAAATGTACGGTGGCTACTATGTTTTGCAGCTCGCGCCTGGCAAAATATCTAAAAATCAATATTTAAATGTTTTATTTTTTGATCACAATGAATTGTTAGTAGAGGGTAACGCCGTATGGCAAGGTGCGGACCCCGATAGCATTCATTTTGGAACCATTGGCGGCGTGATAAAATTCGATGGGTCTAAAGCCGTTTACAGAAATGAAGAAGACGGTTGCCAGGTTGAATTAACATTTACTTCCAAAAACATTATTGCCAGAGAATCAGCTATCGCTGGGAGTGAGTCGTCGTTTCCTTGTGGTGGTGACAAGGTGACTTTCAACGGGACCTATGTGAGAATTTCTCCTCAGATTAGTCACTGGAACAGCGAGGTATTTGATTTATACCAGTGAGACATTTTCATTCTGCACAGCTGCACTATTACGAATTTTGTTTCAGTAGGAAACGTCTAAAATAAAAACACTTCCCTCTTTTAGGGAAGTGTTATCTTGGTAGCGGGGGGCGGAATCGAACCGCCGACCTCGGGCTTATGAGTCCCACGCTCTAACCAGCTGAGCTACCCCGCCGTGCTCGGCGTTGCGAGTCTGCATTCCGGTCGGGCGTCAGACACCCTCCCTTCATTTCGCTCGCCGCCTGCGCTTGCTCGCATTCGCTCGCAGTGGGATGTGGGATCCTGACTGCTAGGACTGCGCTTTGCTCTCCGCCTGGTGGCGGATTGCAAGTGCTGAAAAATTCATTGCCAGAAGTGACCATGAAATGATCAAAAGCGGGCTAAATGTAGCAGGGGTTTTTGGGTTTGGCAAGTGGGGGGCTTCCACAAAGGGGGTTCTTTTGGTAGACTGTGGCCAGCGATTTCGCTATGTTTATCACAACACACGCGGCTCTCGGGGCATTGATTGCGGAGCAATTTCCGAGCCATCCTATCCTTGCTTTTTTTCTTGGCGTGGCGTCCCATTTTTTAAGCGACATTATTCCGCACGGGGATTCAAATTTATATAAGGGGTTTGTCTCGGGATCAAAGGTCAAGCGCGCGATCGCCTATGTGATGATTGATGGGGTGATTGCGATTTTCTTTGTTTTGTTTCTTTTCAATTCAAGTTTATTCGATCATCGGCTTGCCATTTCGATGGGCATCGCGGGAGGCGTTCTTCCGGATTTATTGGTCGGCATGTACGAAATGTTTCGCGTGCCAGGTCTTCGCTGGTTCCATCGCGTCCACTTCTTTTTTCATAATTTGATTTCATCACGAAAGGGGGACCTATCATTTCCATCGGGGTTTGCGATGCAACTGATTTTTCTGGCGGCATTGTTATCGAGGTTGGGGTAGAATCGTGCGTTGACAGTATAAGGTCTCACGTATAAATATGTCGCTATCATATATCTAACGGTGAACTACTATTATGGTGAATTTTAATATATCCGCAGGCGTCGGAAGTAAGGCGCCAGGCGACCGAGATAAGGCACGCGAACAAGCAGAGACCTTGCAAGCTGGACGCGAGGTGAAGCAGCGCGAGGAAGATAAAAAAAGGGCGCGCGCGGAAGCCGTGAGAGAGATACCTCGTCTGGAAGGGGCTCTTGCAGATTTGGAGATAAAGAAACGAAAAATGGTCGCCGAGCGATCGGCAACGCCGACACAGACCGAGGGCACGAAACATAAGCCCTCCGAAGTTTCTTCAGAGAATCGTTTTAAGGGTTGGCCGGTGAAGTCGATTGTGGATAAGAAGGCGAGCGTTTGGGGGGAGATCGTGGAAGCGAGGAAGTCTGGATGGGCAAGAATTCGAGAGGCGGTCGGGAGACCGTCGGATGAATTGAAGGAATTACTCAGCGAATTTCATCAACTAGAAGAAGCGGAAGGTGTTGGGTTGGGAAAACGCAACGATCAAGCGGCAGCAGAGTATAAAAAAGAGGGGGCTCGGATTATGAGTGATATCAGAAGCATTCGCGAATCGGAGCTTGATGCGGAAATTGCGCATACAAAAAAGAAATTGGCGGAG
>CAYGGQ010000034.1:0-7967 GCA_964349535.1 uncultured Gammaproteobacteria bacterium
GTGCGCGCAAAAGTCACGGAAGCAGAGGTGGCCGCGGTTGGTACGGGCGTAAAAGCCGTGCAGGTTTTGATCGACTCGCAGAGCAAACCAGAGACGGCGGGCGTTGTGACGCATGAAGAGCTTGTGCTTTCTATTAACGCAAAGGTGCAGGGACTGGAAGAAAATATTGCGGACGCGTCACATAAGATCACCATCGCAAACAGCGCGGCAAGCGCGGCCGCGTCGACGACGAATATCGGCGCCTCCACATCCACGGCTGAATTACTGAACGCAAGCGTTTCTTCGACGGCGGCATTTTCGCTTACGCAAATCGTCAACGCGAAAGAGTCTTTGAGTCAGGCAAAGCAGTTGTTGGAAGAGCAAAAGTTGGGAGAGGTCTCCACAAAATTAGTAGAAACGCTCAAAGTCGTCGGAACGGTAGAGACAACCGCGAACGCGGCAACAGACGCCATGATCATTGCGGCGAGTTCTACGTTGGCGTTGCCAACAGGGGGGACGTCCACGGGGACGACGAGTGGATCGGGGAGTACGGTTCCATCGGCGCCCATTATTAGTGGTACGGCATCTTCGTCTGGCGCTGTTTCGATGACATCTACAATCATCGTGGTGCCGTCATCGACGGGGAGCGTTGAAAAACCTAAGTGAGCCTGTTCGTCAGATTCTCCCTGATACAGGGCGCCTGTGCATGTTGTACGGTCGTCCTGACGGGTGGGGGAATTTCCTACCACAGTCGGAAGTCCAACGTCCGTTTTGTTCCATACATTTAGTGATGCCAGGAATGAAAAAGGTCGACTCGCCGAGGTTCTCGCCGAGTTTCCAGGCATTTTATTCATATTCTCTCCATTGAGATGAGGTAGATTCGCAAGGATCGCCTCGTCCAAAACATGAAACCCTGTTCTAAGGGTTCTCCTATGAGTCAAATTATTAAGAAAATCTTTTCGAGCTTCGTCACCATGATGACGATCCTCTCGTCCGTTGGTTTCGGCGCGCTCGTTGCCCCAGGCACCGCGCATGCCGCGACGTTGATGGCGGGTGATCTTATCAAGGCATCCACGCCTGCCGTGTATTACTACGCGGGCGATCAGAAGCGTTATGTGTTCCCAAACGAAAAGACGTACTACAGCTGGTATCAGAATTTCTCGTCCGTGAAAATCATCACGGATGCAGAATTGGCTGCTATCATGATCGGTGGCAACGTCACGATTCGTCCAGGTACAAAATTGGTGAAAATCACGACTGATCCAAAAACCTACGCCGTCGCGCCAGGTGGTGTGTTGCGTTGGATTGAATCCGAAGCGGTGGCTATTGCGTTGTACGGCTCATCTTGGGCCCAGCGTGTGGTCGACGTCCCGGATGGCTTCTTCGTGAACTACACGGTCGGTTCTTCGATTCCAACAGCCGTCCATCCTGATGGTACGTTGGTTTCGTATGCAGGGGCATCCACACGTTACTTGGTCGAAGGTGGTCAGAAGCGTATGATTGCTTCCGATGCAGCTTTTGCCGCGAACGGTTGGAACGCATCAAACGTGATTCAGACCTCGGTGGTCTACCCAGCAGGTGCTGATGTCACGGGTATGATTGCAACTTATGCGAACGTCGTGGCAGCAGGCGGTAGCGTCACTCCCGTTGGTGGTTCCGTTGTCGTTTCTTTGGCTTCCGACACGCCAGCAGGCATGACGACCCCAAAGAACGCTTCGAGCGTCCAATTGGCGAAGTTTAACGTCACGGCTGGTTCAGCCTCGGCTCTCATCACGGGTTTACGCGTGCACCGCATTGGCGTTGGCGCAACGACCGATTTCTCGAACGTCTACCTTTACGACAGTAATGGTATGCGCTTGACGTCTGGTCGTACCGTGAATTCCACGTCAAACTTGGTTGAATTCAACTCTTTGAACGTCACGGTTGCGGCCGGTCAAACGGTCTCCTTCGTGATCACGGGTGATTTCTCAACGCCAAGCACGACCGGTGGTCAACATGGATTTGAAATCCAGGACGCTGCGTCCGTTGTGATCAGCGGCTCTGGCTCGGTGAGCGGTTCCTTCCCAGTTCGTGGCAACGTGTTTACGGTTGGTACAACTTCAGCCGCGCGCGTGGATGTCCAAAAGGGCACACAGCCAACCAACCCAAACATTGGTGCTATGGATGTGGAAATCTCCAACTTCAAACTCGTGGCTAACACGAACGATGTGGAGGTACGCCGCGTAACCGTGCTTCAGGCCGGTTCGATTACCAACACGGATCTTTCCAACCTCACGCTCTATCAGGGTGTGACGCCAGTGGCAACGGCCGCGGCGCTTTCAGGTGACAAGATCGTGTTGAACTTTAACCCTCCTTATGTCATGACGAACGGCACGACGAAGGTCTTCTCCTTGCGCTCCAAGGTGTTGGGCCGCGCGAGCCGTACGATCAAGACGTATGTGGAGTACACCACGGATGTCTACGCCGTAGACAAGGTGTATAACTCCGGTGCTGCTATCTGTATCGCTGCAACAGCGATCGGTGGTTGTAGTGCCGCGAGCCAAGGTTCCTTTGATGGTAACAGCACAAACTACATTGAAGTCACGACACAAGGTGGTCAGTTGACCCTCGCGTTTAACGGTCCTGCGACACAAAACGTTGCAAAGGCCGCACAGGACGTTGCCTTGTTCAACTTCTCTATCACTTCTCCAGATAACGATCTCGAAATCCGTAATATGGATATCAAGATCGCCGGTGCAACAAGCAACGATTTGGTGAAGGGTTCCGCTGGCACGGAATATTTCCGTGACATCAAGATTAAGAACATGGACACCAAGGCCACGGTCATGGGCCCAACGTCCATGTCGTCCAGCTTGGCAAGTTCCAGCACCAACACGGGTATTATGACGTTGTCAGACTCCTTCACCTTGAAGGCGGGTACGACGATGAATCTTTCCGTGACGGCTGATATCGCAAACTCGAACGGTGATGTGGCTGGTGAATTCGCGCAAGCGGGTACACACAAGTACAACGTCGTCTTCGCAGACAGCGATAGCGCATTGTTCGGTACGTCCGACGTTCGTATCATCAGCACGGGTGAATTCTTGGCACAAAGCAAGATTGTTCCAAACTCGGCAATCACGGGTAACAACACGACGGTGAAGGCATCGAGCCTTGACGTCAGCTTGGCCGGTTCTCCTTCCTCCAACACGGTGGTAAAGAAACAGGCCAATGTTCCAGCGGTCGGCTTTGTCTTCACAGCCGGTGCGCAGAGTGATCTCTTGGTGACCTCCGTAGTGTTGACGGCTCGTGGAAACACGGACGCGACCTACACGCTCGCCAACGCGGATCAGGTCATTACCTCCTGTGGATTGTTTGATGGTTTAGCCCAGGTCGGTGTGGCACAGTCGCCAGATACGACGCTCGGTACCATGAACATCACGAACATGAATTTGACGATTGCGAAAGGCACGTCCAAGACCCTTGTGGTCCAGTGTACGGCCGACTCGACAATCACACAGACCAACGGTGACTTGTTCGCCGTCGGTATTGCCACAGCTTCTACGGACGTCACAGCGCAAGACGGAGACTCCAACACGGTGACCGCGACCCTGTCCACAGGTGTCACGACCAACGCGGGTGCTTCTCCAACGGTGACGCAGACGGTTCGCAGCTCTGGTACGTTGACCGTCGCAACCGATAACCTTCGCCAGGCGACCACGTTGGTTGCAGGTGGAGATGTCTGGCAGAACCTGGCGCAATTTAAGGCCACGGCTCAATACGAAGCCATTGATCTTACCCGTATTACTGTTTCTTCCACAGGTGATGCTGCTGACTTCACAGCGATCGCTATTTCGAAGGACGGCGCGGTGAAAGGCAGTGACGTCTTGCCATCGGGTGCCTACAAGAATCGAGACATTGATTTGACCTCAAATCCAATCAGCGTTCCGAAAGACGGTTCTGCGACCTTCCAGATCTGGGCGAAGCTTGCTAACACGCAATCTTCCTCATCTGTGAGTGGTTCCACAACGGGCACAGCTCGTTCTGGTCACGTGGTCGCATTGGGTCTTGGTGCAAACATCAACACCGGTGAGTGGGACAGTGGTTACACGGATAAATACAATATCCGCGCGACAGGTGCTGCTTCTGGTGAACGTGTCTACGCGACAAGCTCAAACATGACAGGCGGTGTTCAGGGTAACTCCTTCGTGATTCGTAAGAGCAAGCCAACGGTTACCCGTCAGGCCCTCTCGACCGCGACGTTGACCTCTGGTCAGGACCAGGACTTGTACAAGTTCCAGGTCTCTGCCGACAGCGCTGGTTCTATCTCGCTCAAGAAATTCGTGATGAACCTTTCTATCACGACTTCCTCGGGCAGCACGCTGACCTTGTCTAACCTTCGCTTGCGCCGCGGTTCCTCGGATATGGGATCGTCCGATATCCGTATCGTGGACAGCTCGGTTGGGGCGGATCTGTACTCCGGTTCCTGGACGTACGGTTCGACCACAGGCCGCATCGTCGTTTCCTTCGCTTCGAGTGAAGAAACGATCTCTGGCTCGGGCAACATCTATACGTTGCACGGTACCATCGGCGGCTCCGTCGTTTCCGGTGACTCTGTAAGCTTGTCCTTCAAGCGACAGACCACGGGTACGGTGAGCACTGGTTATATCACCAGCAACAGCGTGACTTCGACGAACGGCGTCGCGGGTCCAAATATCAACACCAGTGCTAACGGTGCTGATACCTCAAGTGTGGACGGTACGTTCGTCTGGTCTGACCAGTCGGAAGTTCCACATAGCGCCGCTTCCGTCACATCGCGTGACTGGACGGATGACCTCTACGTAGAAGATTTGACTCAGACCTCGGTCTTGAGCCGCTAATCTCCCTCGTTAAGGCAAACCAAAACCCCTCCGATGTCCATCGGAGGGGTTTGGTTATGGGGATGACGGCGTGTCCATTGCATGCCAAGGGGCACATGCTATACTGCCGTCATCTATGACTCGACCACGCGCCGTTTCCATGTTTCGATCGATCGTTTTAGTTGGGGTCTACGGGGGGCTGCTCATGCCATTGGTGTTTCTCCCCATTGTCATCTTTCCATTCGTTTTTTCTAAGCTCGTTGCTTTTCAAATTTTGATTGGTCTGACGTTCCCAGCCTACCTTATTCTTGCGTGGCTTGAGCCTCGATATCGTCCTCGTTCCCATCTTCTTTATACGGCGATTTTGGCCTACTTTGTCGCGGTGGGTCTCTCCGTGGCGTTTTCCGTTGATCCATTTCGCTCGTGGTGGGGGAATCAGGAGCGCATGAACGGTTTGTTTACGCTGCTTCATTTTTTAGCGTGGCTCACGATGGCGGTTGGGACCTTGCATTCTTGGCCACAGTGGCGTCGCTTGTTGAATTATCAGATCGTGATTTCGGTTGTGATGGCCCTTGTGGCGTTGATGCAAAAGGTCAAACCAGACCTCTTGCTGTTTCCGGCGGGTTCTCGCGTGGGCGGGCTGCTCGACAACCCCATTTATATGGGCGCGTATCAGATTTTCAACCTGTCTTTTTTGGCACTGCTCGCTTTTAAATCCTCTTCACGCGATGCTCGTTGGTGGTATTTAGCTTTCGCGGTTATCGATTTTGGCGCGTTTCTTGCCACAGGATCCCGTGGGGCGTTGGTGGGGTTGGCCGTTGGTCTGGCCGCTTTTGCTGGCTATTATGTCTTTTTCTCTAAAAATAAAAAGGCGCGCTATGGAATTGTTGGACTCGTCGCCGTCGCTTTTAGCTGTTACGGCCTCCTCTTTGCTTTTCGCGACACCAAGTTTGTACAAGGGTTGCCGGTTGCCCGTCTCTTAAATTTTACCGAAACGGCTGACACGCGTTTGATCGCCTGGCGTATCGCCTGGCAAGGGTTTGTAGACCGCCCACTTACGGGTTGGGGAATGGATACGTTTCATATTTTATTTAACCTCAAATACAATCCCTACTCGCTTCGTTACGGACAGTACGAAACCTGGTTCGATCGTTCGCATAATACGGTGTTGGACGTGCTCTCGATGACAGGCATCTTTGGGTTCGTGACGTTCGCGTGGATCTTTTTATCCCTGTTCATTTCGAATTGGAAAGCGTTTCGAAAAGGGTGGATTGATCTGCCCATTTCAGCGATTCTTTTTGCTTTGCCGATCGCTTATTTTGTGCAGAATCTGTTTGTGTTTGACCACCCAGCAGCGTTTTCGATGAGCTATCTCTTGTTTGCTCTGGTGATTGCCGCGACCCAAGGAGAATTTGTGGGAGCCACAGCTCCTGTCACGGCAGCCGCGGATGGGAAGCGAGGAATTCCTTGGGTCAGTTTTGGATTTTTGCAGGTGCTCGGGTTGCTTTTCGTCTGGCGAACCTCGATGCTTCCTTTTGAGGCTTCACGTTTGTCCATCAGATCGAACAATACATTTGGAACGCCGATAGCTCTTACGTATGCAAAACAAGCGTCTGAAATTTGGACGCCGTATCTCGATGAGCAGACGTTTTTATTGTCGCGTAATCTTATCGTGTACGCATCGCAGGATCGACTCAAAGATTTGTCGAACGCGCGGGAGTATTACGATTTGGTGACGCGTTTAACGAAGGTGGAATTGGAGCGTCATCCACGGAACACCCATACGCATTTTACAAATGCACAGTTAGCAACCGCTTTCTCTTCGCAAATGCCACAAGAGATTTCGGTCGCGGAACGAGAGTTTCGGCTCGCCATTGAAACAAGTCCTAAACGGCAACAGTTGTTTTACGGTCTAGCTAATTTGTACTTACGCACGAATCGTGTTCCGGACGCCATCGCTCTCTACCGTCAAGTCCGCGATTTTGATCTTGAGCTTGGTGAAGGTCATTGGATGTACGGTCTTGCTACTTTTTATGATGCAAACAATCGTCAAGAAGGCGCGAAAGAACTGATTGCATCGCAGAACGTACGTTACCCTTATCGTTTGAAAGAAGGGCGTGAGCTCGTGCCGCTCGCTGATGCGTATCTGACGATGGGGGATGTGAATGGGTTTCGAGGGCTTGCGGCCACGATCAACAATCAACCGGTCGCCGAGGCCACGTTTTATGTACAATTAGCTTATAAATACGATCGTCTCCAATTTCCAGAGGAACGAGACACGGTGCTTGCGTTTGCCACGCAACACTATAGTGATGCTCGTCAACAATACGATCAGTTCGTGACGCAACAAGGAAAAATGAAATAGGTAAGGGGTTAGACAATCAACGATTGATAGACGGCAAACGTTTTTTGTAGCATCTGCTGTTGAGAGAATTTGGTTATGACGGTTTCGTGGGCGGCTTGTCCAATGTTGATCCAGCGACTTCGATCTGCGAGGGCTTGGGCGAGGCCTTGAGCAAGCGTGTTGGGTTCTGTGAGCCATCCGTTTTTTTGATCTTCAATAATTTCGGGAATGCCACCAACACGTGTTGCGAGACAGGGGAGACCCGCTTCCATCGCCTCGAGGAGAGCAAGCGGAAGCCCTTCTTTGATAGACGGCAACACGAATAGGTCAAATCCATCCATGAGGGCACGAGGTTGCTGTTGATGACCTAAGAGATGAACGCGAGTGTCGGAGCCCTTGGCTGTTTCGATCGCGTTCCGTTCCATGCCATCACCGATCAAGACGAGATGCAGAGTTGGGTCGTTTTGTGTTACGGCTTGAAAAGCACTCACGAGAGCGGGGAGATTTTTTGCTGGAAAGAAATTTGCAACGCAACCGAGCACGGTGGCATCAAGCGGAATGTCGTAGTGCTGGGTGAGCCAGAGACGTGCCTGTCCTCGATCGTGTGCTATCGACGTTACTCCATTTGGGATGACATGGGTTTGCAGAGGAGAGGCGAGATGTAGCCGTTCTGTTGTCGCGCGTTCTTTTTTTGATAAGACGATGGTTGCTTGTCTCGCTTTGCTCGCCCGTGATTCTGCGTAGCGATAGATGTTGCGCTTCCACCAAGCCATCGGTTCTGAAAATGCCCAGCCATGCACCGTGTA
>CAYGGQ010000034.1:8067-9306 GCA_964349535.1 uncultured Gammaproteobacteria bacterium
TGAAATCCTTCTTTTTGTGCCGCTTCTGCCAACGTCAAAACATAGCGCTGGGCACCGCCAAGATCGCTTTGAGTGACGAGAAAGAGAAGGCGAGTCGGAAGAGACATAGATTGACGAAATCGCCTTTATCCTATACTAGATAAGGGGAAAGGAGCAAACGCATGACACAGCCCACCATTCTTATTTTAAGCGCATTCTATGACCCTTGGATGAGCGGTGCCGAACGTTTCGTAGAAGAAACGGTGGCACGTCTCAAGGGCCGTTATTATTTTATCATTTATACGAGTCGTCTTTCGCGCAGGGTGCCGGCAAGAGAGCAGCGCGAGGGATACGAAATTCGTCGTTTAGGTTTTGGTGTTTCGTGGGACAAGTGGTTGTTTCCGTTGCTTGTCGTCTGGTCGGCTCGTCGGTCTGATGCGCTGGTAGCACATGCGGTGATGGAGTCCTATGCGGGAATCGCGTTGCTTTTTTTAGGTTGGTTACGCCCGCAGGTGAAACGTGTGCTCACGTTGCAAAGTGGAGATTTAGATGATCAGCGAAAACAAAAATGGATCCCTCAAGGACTCTGGCGTGCGATTCATCGTTCTCCCCATATTGTTACGGCGATCAGTCGTGCGTTAGCAGAGCGTGCACATCGATTAGGTGTGCCGAAGGAACGCGTTCGTATTATTCCAAACGGTGTCGAGGTTACGACTCTTGCAGCGCTTCAAACGACTCAACCTGTCGCGCATCGTATCGTCACGGTAGCGCGTTTATCTTGGGAGAAAGGACTCGATGTTTTATTGCAAGCGTTGACACTCGTTCGCGCACAGATCGCTGATGTGTCGCTTGTGATTGTTGGGGATGGACCTTTACGCGCATCTCTGGAACAGCAGGTGGATCGTTTAGGGTTGCGAGCGGCGGTGACATTGAGAGGAAAGCTGCCACACAAGGAGGCGCTTCAAGAGATTGCTTTGGGAGAGCTTTTCGTCTGTCCTTCGTTGGCGGAAGGTCTTGGAATTGTGTTTCTCGAAGCGCAGGCTTTGGGTGTGCCAGTCATCGGAACGCGTGTCGGAGGGATTCCCGATGTCATTGAAGATGGCGTGACGGGACTCTTGGTTGCTCCACAGGACGCGCCGGCACTTGCACAGGCGATGACGCGTCTTTTAGAAGATCGAACGTTGGCGAAAACGCTTGTCGATCGCGCGACAACCCGTCTGCAGCGTTTTGATTGGTCTGTCATTGCGGATGAGATGGATC
>CAYGGQ010000035.1:0-9094 GCA_964349535.1 uncultured Gammaproteobacteria bacterium
CTCGTTCCAACCTGCGAGTATTAAATCATAAACCAAAATATCTGTCAAGTGTCTGACTGTCAAAATAGTACAATATACTAAAACATGGCTAATTATAGCCATGTTTTTATATATCAGGTTCTTAGTTTTTGTTTACAAAATTATACTATCCACACCATTGTCATTCCCGCGGAGGCGGGAATCCAGCGCGCGGCACCAGCGCAAATAAATCAGAGATCCTTATATTGGTGCTATCGCACTGGATCCCCGTGTCTACGCACGAGGATGACAAAACGGTTCTCACGGTTGATCCACTTTGAGCAACTTGCCCTCATTGTGAGCGTTCGCCTTTGGATTATAGAACTCATAAGCACGTGCTGGCGGTACGCGGAACTCACCCGACGTAATGGCTTGCGCCATAAATTCGTATTCATAGACGCCCGGTTCAAGGCTATCTGCGAACAAGAACACTCGATCATCACGCAATTCGATATGCTTCCACACGTTCTCCCACCACCAGCCATACTCCCAATTCGACATACAGTAGCTCTCCCCGCCCCAACCCGGCACACACTGCTGTTCTTGGCCGGCGATATTCTGTGGGCTGGTCTTCAGCTGAAAGTCGATCGCCTCGAGGCCGGCAGGAAGATGGTTCTCCCATGCCACGTACTGACGTCGCTTTGGTACCAACAACTTCATACGTACGCGCACCGTGTCCCCCTGCTTCACCCGCGTGAGCGGCTTTTCATGTTTTGTATCAGACAAGGCGTAATAATCCGATAACACCGTGAATCCATTCTCAAACGGCTGTATATTTTCAATTTCTTTGTAGACCTTCAAGTCAATGTCATACACATAACGACGGTCAGACGCTTTCTCAAGACCAATCTCATGCTCGTTGCCCTTGGCCAAAAGATCTGGGAGCTTGAGCGTCATGCTTTGCATGGCTGACACATCTCCTTGCGCAAACATCAGCTGACCTGCTGTGGCATTATTGAGATAAACCGTCACCTGCTGCGCCATGTTATCTACCGGATGGAGACGCACATACTCGACCAAGCTTAGCAAAGTCATGGCAGTCTCATGAGTGGTGTACCAATACCCGTCTGTCTTTTGCTGCATCAAGTAGCGCACCAATCGCTCGATGTCATCACTCTTAGGCTGAATTTGGATCAAGGCCATCAGATATAGCGCCGTGGAGCGCGTATCGGTGCTTAAGAAGTACCCATAATCTCCATGCTCTTGCATGTACGCCATCGTCGGATTGAGATAGACCAGCTTGTTTTTTAGCTCCGCCATGATGGTTGCTGCCTGTTTTGAATTTGCTCCGCCAGCAATATCCTCAAACGCCATTGCCAGAAACACTTTGCCGAAAATTGGTAAGGACGCTCGACGTTCGTACAGAGTTGCCGCGTAACCAGATAAACCACTCGCGTTGCGTGTCGCCAACATCGCCAGCACCTGTGCCTTTTCCGTGTCAGAAATATACGTGTACCAATCACTCTCTTGCTGCGCCGAAGTCATTCCCGCGCTCTTGCTCAAAACATCGCGCAAATAACGATCCGCATTATCCAACACCGTTTGATCAATGGAAAAACCTGCTTGCTGCGCCTGAATCAAGCCCCAAAAGACATAACTTGTGAGATACGCGTAGCTGCGTTCACTGTCATTCCAATAGCCCCAGCCGCCATCGGCGCGCTGCATGCTGACCATCCCTTTGATCGCTTCTTTAATATTTGTTTCTGCCTCCGCTAATTTTTCTGGGGTAGACTTCGTCACCTTCAAACGCACCAGTTGATTCATGACGAGATTGGCAAACAAAGCACTCGTTTTTTGTTCGGAACAGCCGTACGGATAACGGACGAGGTAATCCACGCCGCGATCAAGGCTATTGCCGATGTTGGGAGAAACGGAAACCGTGACGTCACCCGCGGACTTCAGAATATCTGTTGGAATTTCTATGCGTTCCGTGGCGGTACGATCAAAGAAATTTGATGCTGAAGTCACCTCTGCTACCGAATATGGGAGAACCGGAATCGTCATTTCGATCGCATCGCCTAACCCAGTACCATTCTTTACAGCACGAATAGTCACCTTTGTTTGACTGATATTCAACGGTACACGCACCTCCCATTGAACCACCTTGCGTGTATTTGCCGGCAACGTCAGCGTTCGTGCCGTGCCTAAACCCACCACCGTAAGCCCCGTAGCTTCAAACGATAGATCCAGCGTGACCGCATCAGCAGTGGTGTTGTGAATCGTGGCTCCCAAAACGGCTTTATCATTATTGCGCAAGATACGTGGCAATGCTGGTTCCACCATGATCTCTTGCCGCGTCACAAAATGCGTTTCGGCACTCCCCACGATCGTATCTTTTGTTGTCCCGATCGCCAGCACCTGCCAACTCGTCAAATTATCCGGTAGCTTGAAGCTGACCGTTGCCGTCCCATCTGCCGCTGTGATCACATTCGCTTTCCAATAGGCGGTATCGAGTAAGTTGCCACGCACGGCAGGTGAGCCTCCCCCGCCTTTTTCTCCACCCGCTCCCCCTTCTGTGGAGAAAAATACCTTCTTGACGAGGCGTGTCAACGATTGTGCCGTCGTCACCCCAATCGTACGTGGAAACCAAAAGCGTCCAAGAATGTTCTTATCAATCGATCCCAGCAGGTCAACCACGCGCTCATCCACAACCGCGACAGACACTTCCGCGCTTACCGGCGACCCGTCTGCTTTTTTTGCCGTAACGCGTAGGGTCGCCTGCTCACCCGGTTTATACACCTCTTTATCGGGCTTCACTTCAAGATTCAACAACTTTTTCTTGGTTTCGACTTGAAGATTCGCGTATCCGAGACGAAACTCTGGTACGCCGCTTACACCACCACCTTTTACGGCGAGGACAGAGACATACACGTTTGGTACCGCCTCGTCTGTGATCGGAATTTCAATCGTACGCTTCGTCTTTCCTAAATCGATCACGCGATACTCGCGAATCTTGTCGCGTTCAATCGTCACGAGTGCCTTTGTTTGGTCGTAAGGCGTCTGGACAGCCAAGCTCGCTGTTTCTCCAACCGCGTAATCCGCTTTTGTTTGAACGATTTTCATCTGGTGGTCGTCACTCACCTGGAAAGAACCAAAACCGCCGCGATAGATATAGCGATTGGTCGATGCCGTTGTCGCGCGACCTTGACCATCCCGTGCTTCCACAACGGCGACGAACATCCCATCTTCCTTTGGCGCGTCAAACACCACATGCGCGTCCCCACGACCATCAGTCGTGACATTTTTTTGCTCTATCAACGTATCCTGTTTTTCATAGTCATAGAACGTGCTGCCGTCTGTATTCTTTTTCTGCACACTATTCCACACACGACGATACAGCTTCACCGTGGCAGACACGTTGCTTCGCACCTGACCTGCTGGATCCAAACTTTTCACATCAAACTCTGGTTCTGGTGCGTCCCACCCTTTGGAATAGTCCGATCGGACGCCCACATACAAATCGGCTTGATGAACGGAGATGTCAAGATTGGAGGACACCGTGCGTTGATTCAAATCCGTGACGGTCACCGTAACAGCATACGTCGCGCTTCCCTTGTAATCGGTCAGGTTGGCTGGAATGGAGAGAACAAACTTCCCATCCTTATCAAGATCCGCACTTCCGCTCACGACGTTCTGTAAATTGCTTTCACTTCGACAATACCAATAACAATCAAAATTATCTTCGTTGGTATAGCTATACCATTCGCCATACATCGGCTGGTAATACAGTTGGCGACGCGTGACCTCGTAACTCACCTTACCACCGGCTAAAGGCGTGCCTTGATAGTATGCACCCGTAATCGGAATCTGAATGGTCTGCCCGCTGGTCAAGACCCCTTCTGGTTGTGTGACGCTGACCTTAAAATCGGGACGACGATACTCACGCACGTCAAAGTATCCCACGATCGACCCCCCGCCCTTTGCTTCCATTTCTGGTGAGGAAGCGGTGATGGAGTAGGAACCTAAGGCCATGACGGATTCAAGCTGCACTGCCCCGTGAAAGGTACCGAAGGCTGACACCGTTATCTTTTGTTGTGATACCTCTTTTCCAGACCCATCCAAAATTGAAACGTTCACTTCACGCGCGCTTGGCACGGTCAGCTGCGCGTCATTGTCATAACGCACCACCCCTTTAAAATAGACTTTTTGATCTGGTCGGTAGATACGACGATCGGTATACACATAGCCGATGTGTTTAGGACCACTCCCATAGCTCGATTCCAGGCCATAATTCCAGACGCTGATCCCGTCATTCCAATCACTCTGGATAAACCCTGCGTGTTGCGCGTTGACGGCATAAACGGCAAAACGATCGGCTGCGTGTGCTGTTGCTATTTTTAACACGGCAACACCCTGTGCGTCTGTTTTAGCCTGCGCAATGGGTGTCGTGTCGAATACACTATAGGCATTCGTCCCTCGCACATAAAGCGTGACGTCCAAGCCTGGCACGACCTCCCCCGTCTTCATATCCGTTGCCCAAACAAGGACTTTACCCTCTACATCGCGCTTCACCGATAACGCAACGTCCATCAACGACAAGGTGCGCTGGTAGGTCCCCTGTTTTGTCATCTCCTCAATCGGTAAGGTCAACTCATAAAAACCAACGGGTAAAGCTTGACCCGCAATCGTGTCCAGATCCAAATCCAAAATCTTGTGCTGATTCAACGTTGTGTTCGGATCATAAACTTTTTCTCCTTGAATGGCGCAACCGAACGCTTGATCGCCCAACATCTCTGCCAGAGATCCCGAACAAACTTTGGCGCGGATAGGTTTACTCACGTTCATCGTTCGTAATTGATAAACCCGAGGAAGGTGCGCCGCCAGCAATCCATAATCTGCATAGGTCGCCAAACTGGCTCTCGGGCTGTAGGCACTCGTTCGAAATTTGATACTTTGTCCCTTCTCCAATGGTTGACCGTAAATATCCCTTGCGCTCGTTTCGACCGTGAGGGTATACGCGGTGGAAGGCTGCCACGTTCCATCCACGCCGACGGTTCTTCCGCTCCAATCGTCATCGCGGCAACGTCTATCGTTTGACCACTGGTTTGTGACAACGGCAAAATCTTCCAACGCGGGAGAAATGCGAATAGCCTTTTCCGCGAGCTTTTCATCGATCGGGTTGTTGAACTTGATGACCACGGTTTCTGATACGTCTTTTTCTTGATCCTGATCTGGACACGATGCGGAGAAACGAAAGCCTGACTGATCCATGGCCGTAGAGAGCGACCACGCCGTCAGCAACCCACGAGAACCCAGCCCTGCCGTCCATCCCGCCGGAAGCGAAAACTCATATCTCGCGCCGAGCTGCCATTTATTCTTATGCCGAACCAATAAGACGGATGGATGATCTTTTTCGACCGTTACGATCAGGTCATTTTTATCAAGGACCGTCGTGAGTTCATTGTGGTCAACAATCGTAGGGTCCTCATTCTTACTTCCCTTCACCTCTTTTACGCTCAATGCGTCCCGCAACGCTTGTGGTGTCACGGGGTAGTTAAATTCTAAACGAATCGGATCTGCAGGGTTTAGACCGCTCGTCTTACTATTGGAACCGACCCATACGTTTGGCGTATGAAATGACCACGTGTAATCCGCAATCGTGGAACCCCCGTCTGCCATCTTTGTGCCCTTGGGAACGGTTACCGTGAAATCCGTCGCTGCCGTCCATCCATCTTGAGGCACAAATTCAAACCCTGTTGTTCCGAGCCAATGATAGGTCCCTTTCACAGGTGGCTGGATCTGCAACAAATTTGGCACTGCTAGATCGTTTGTCAAAGCTCGAATCGGGTGGTCGAACAAAACCGTCAAAGTTTGTGCCTGACGAATCTCCGTATCGTTTGATGGAAGTACCGCTGACACTTCTGGATAATCTAAAACGTTAAACGTCTGACGAAAAATATCTGGAAGGGCTTTTCCAAAAAGACTCATCGCCCCTTCCCCGATCGTCACTTCATAGGTCATCCCTTTTTCCAACACGCTTGCTGGACGATAGGCGACCGTATTCCCCTTCCAATAAAAAGACCCTTGGACGGCCGGACTGATCTGAAACGCCTGTTCGACGCTGCCATGCCGCATGGGCTGACTAAACACCACGCGGAACTCCGCGTTACGATAGATCTCCACCGTTCGTCCTTTAAGGGATCCTTGCGCGGAGGGCACTGGAGCGAACACGAATCCCGCCGCGACAACGACGACGAGAACCCCGACCCCACCCACGAGCCACTTCCAATGACGAACAAACCAAGCACGAACACGCTCAAAAAAAGTGGGCATAGTGTAAGATAATTTAAATCATTATTGCACAGTAAACTGAATTTGTCGATCGCTGTTTTCAAGCTTCAATGTATAGTCTCCGGGCCGTGGTTCCCAGACATACGTCGCGTCTGCTGTCTCCATCACCTGCCCATTCAATGTCCAACGATATTTCGTCGCGCGTCCACCCGCGACAAAGGAGATCCCTTGATACGCCATCCCAATTTGGGGATCAATCTCAAACGTATCTCCGTCAAGTGGTGACAAAATCGTCAAACGGGACTGATCACCTTCCATGGTGACAGCACAATCCGCCGATGCGCGCGAAGGGTATCCCGCATCCGCCATCCATCCCGCATACTCGACCGGTGGGTGAAGGTAGACTTCCGAGCCACAACGAATATACCAATCATCTATTTTTGTTGGCTGTGTTCCGGAAATAAAAACTTCCGTTCTCGTCTTTGGACAAGCAGCGCTCGCGAGCAGACCTGACGTGCTACAAACTTGCTGCTCAACGAGACCGACAGGCCGTTCAAATTTTTTTGGGAGATCTCGCCCAAAGCGCGCTCGCATGACATCTACCCAAATCGGAACCGCTCCGCTCACCCCAGACACACCCCGCATCGGTGTCTGATCCGCATTCCCAACCCAAACCCCTACGACAAAATCCGACGAATACCCCATCGCCCAATTATCATGAAAATCCTTCGTTGTCCCTGTTTTTACGGCAATTCCAGGGCTTAGATTCAGAATGGATGCTTCTCCGAATGACCGACGACGAGCGGCTGGGTCAGCCAACACATCTGTCACCAAACCAATCGCTAACCGTGCCTGCTCGTCCCCGATCGTAGAACTTTTTGGGGGCATCGGGGAAGAAAAAACCACTCTTTGATCCGCAAGACGCACTTCATCGATCAATGTCAGCGGCACTTTGTCGCCTTGTCTCGCGAAGATGCCGTATGCCTGAACCAAATCCCACAACGTGACTTCCCCTCCTCCCAATACAAGACCCAACCCGTAATGATCTGGTGATTCTGGAAATGTCAGACCAAATTGCGCGAGCGTATTCATAAAAGTCGGTAATCCGATTTCGTTCAATATTTTTACTGCCGGGATATTCAATGAACTTCCTAGCGCATCTCTCAAAGATACGGGTCCGTAGTAGCGATGCGAATAATTTCTAGGATAGTACGGCTTTCCATCCGCCGTTTCAAAACGAACCGGCGTATCAGCAATCACCGACGCTGGCGCATAGCCGCGTAAAAAAGCCGCGAAATAAAGAAATGGTTTTAGCGCAGATCCTGGTTGTCGCGGCACGATCGCCATATCGATCTGACCCGCGTGCGCGTCATCAAAGTAATCGGCGTTGCCGACGTAAGCCAATACCTGCCCTGTGCGGGCCTCTGCGGCAATCACGGCGGCGTTATGCACGTCTTCATCAATCAACGCGACAAGGCGACGACTGACGGAGACCTCAACCGCCTGCTGCAAAAGAGGATCGATTGTTGTTTTAATGACATATCCTCCCTCCTCTACGTCTGGCCATTTTTGACGAGCTTCTTCTAGAACACGAAAAACGACATAAGGCGCCTTCATCGTAAAACGACGGGGGAACAATGCCAGCGCATCGCTCTTTGCTTGGTCGTGTACTTCTTGCGAAATCAGCTGCTTCTCTAAAAGACGTTCCAACACCATCCGCTGACGCGTCCGCGCTGCCCCTTGTCGCAAATAGGGATCATACGCAGAAGGCGCAGCGATGATTCCTGCAAGCAGGGCCCCATCCGCCACACTTAAGTCCGCTACGTCTTTTCGAAAATACCGCGTTGCCGCTGCCTGCACACCATACGTCTGATTTCCTAGAGGAATAGTGTTGAGATAGCGTTCTAATGTCTCTGCTTTGCTGTGCGTAAACGACCAATAAATCGCCGCAATCCCCTCGCGCATTTTTTGCAGCACCGTCCGCGGACGACCAAGAAAATAACTATTTTTAATAAGCTGCTGTTCGATGGTGCTTGCGCCACCAACAGGTCGACCGGCTCGAATGGCGTCTTTCGTTGCGCGAGCGATGGCAAGCACATCCACACCATGGTGATGATAAAAACGCGCATCCTCTGTTAACAGAACGGCCTGCTGCAAACTGGATGGAATGCGCTCAAGTTTAACGAGCGTCCGCAACCCCTCGGTCGGTCGAGGAACTTCGTATAATAATGAACCGTCTCGCGCGACCACCCGCGTTGATGGGAGCACCGGTTGATCGGTCATGACGGGAACGATACTCCACAAAACAAAAAGAGCGATGCTCAAACCAAGCACAGCACCTCCTAAAAATAATGGCGATCTGATAGATCTTTTTACCATACAAAAACAGTCCGCCGCAGCTTATGCGAAGGCGGACTGTTTTATCATATCATGTTAAGCAATCTTGACGATCTTGACCATTGTGTACGGTTGACGATGTCCCGAACGCTTACGATAACGAATTTTTGCTTTGTAGTGCACCACTTCAACCTTCTTAGCACGACCCTGTTCGATAACCTCGGCTTCAACCTTTGAAGAAAGATCTGGTGTGCCGATTTCCACTTTCTCACCTTCAAACTTCATCAAAACATCAAAAGACACCTTTTCGCCCTCTTTTGCTTCGAGTTTTTCAATGCTCAAAACCTGCCCTTCTTGGACAAGATACTGCTTTCCTCCCGTTTTAATGACAGCATTCATAGTATTTGGAATGGCAGAATAATACAGAAACCACGGAATATTGTCAAACGTGAGGGCGCCAATTCAAGTTCAAACCGTGACCCCCTCATAAATCAATAGGCACCGTCTT
>CAYGGQ010000036.1:0-9052 GCA_964349535.1 uncultured Gammaproteobacteria bacterium
CCTTTTAAGGGGAATTCTGATAAAGAACACTGGCGACGTCCCGAGTGGATCGCTAATCCACCACTCGAACACACGACCCTGGTGTACTCTATACCGTTCCGTGGGGAGTGGGATAATGGGCATGTCTTGCGATTGTTGCATGGCATGTTGTCGCAAAAAACCGAAAAAGGGTGTGCGCTCGAAATCGAGTTAATCGCAAACAGAAGTGGGTTGGAACATCTTCTTGATAAAAACGACGGAGATAGTGCTTCACGGGGAAAAAAGGAGGCGGTGGATAAACTGCGTCAAACGCAATCCGCGATCGAATTTCTACAGCGTGTCGTAGCCGTACAAAAAAGGGCACGTGATCTTCCAGACACAAAAAAACAGACGTCTGCTGGCCCATTACAGCAAATCCTAGCTACCACCGACGACCAAATCCAAAAGGATATACTCACTCTAGCGATCAAGAAAGCGAACGATATTTCCATCGCTGTACTCGATACAACGAAAATAAATTTTGCTGAATCTCCCTATAAGGGATCTGGAATTTCCAGTGTGCGTACCATTGGCATGGATTGCGCGATGGTTCGTTTTGAGGAAAACAAAAATGTTGCGATTTCCATGTTCGATGTGGATACCGTTCCTCTTGATACAGGCACCGTCCGAGAACTGCAACGCCTATACGAGAGTGACCCAAAATTGACGTATGTATTTTCCTCCATGTCCGACATGGCCAAGGGAATCTCGCGGAACGTGGCCAGCAATCCAACTATGGATCGACATATTGATTACAACAGATGGTTTGGGCATGGCAGTCCACAAATTTCATTTCGCCTCAACGCCTATGAAAAACTCAAAGAAATATCAAATCAATACATCATTGGTGATGAGGATCGAGATACAGGCGCTCGATTAATCTACCACTTCGGCGCGTTACAGGATGGCCTGTTGTTCGAAACGAGTCACACACTCACCTCATCGCCGCGCGTTCTCACGGCCGATCGCATTGATGGGTTTGTCGACGGAAGTGCGGCAAACGAAAGATCTCAAAAAAAACAGGAACGGTATGGCATCGAGAATGATCTCAAAGAGATCGCTGCTTTCCGTCAAAAAGTCCTTCAGTTGATCGAGTCATTACCAACGGAAGAAAAACAAAAGGCGGTCAACATTCTAGAAAATGCTCGCAAAAAAGAACTCCAACGAGAACGAGTTCAACAACGCATGAATCGATCGGTCATAAGCGCGTTTTTCAAAGCAACCGAGCGTGGCTGGATTCGCCGCGAGGGGAAAACAACCGTGGTCGACGAGGCAAACTTGTCACAACTACAAAGTGGCAAGGCGCTACAGTTTTTCCTTCGCATGAATCCGGTCATTGTCTCCGAAGTACTGGACTCTCCCGATGACCAGGCTATGCTCAAATACTATGCTGGAATTGAGCCGAACTACCCAAAAACCGTAGAGCAGCCAACGTACATGCATAGGGCGATGCGGGACTACCTGGGAGAAATTCTTTCCTATGACGAACTGTTGAAACAGGGGCTCTGTCAGGTGACGGAGAAAAACGAAGAGGGACGCACCCATGTCGATAACAGAACGCGCGAGGCTAGGATGTCATTTTGGCATGGTATGACGGCCGAACTTCTCGCTCTTGGTCATACCTATCGTGTTTTTTTTCAAACAAAAAGCTTTTTGAAAGGACGTTCGGTAGATAACTGGCCACAAACAGCAGGTGGCCCAGAGGGTTCCTTACGGTTTGGATCTTTGGATGAAAGACTTGCTCAACTGAAGCTGTTGGATGCAGAAGTGACCGTCGAACCAGAACGGGAACCAAAAATCAACAAGACGGAGCCCGCTCAGGCGGAGTCAGACATGGTGGATACCAACAAAACGGAACCTGTCAAGGAAGCATGGACCATCGGCTTGTCTTTCGCCTCAATTCCAGGCTACACAGCCTTCAAACGCCTCTTTGGTCGTTCGTGCTAAGCTTTCATCATGCTTCAACTCCTCTGCATCACCGCGATGACCCTTGTCTTTATGGCATGGGAACGTCTTCACCCTGGCCGAAAATTACCGCCTGTCCGCGGTTGGTATCTCCGAGCAATCTTGTTAAACCTCTGCCAATTAGGCTTGGTGTACATCGCAGGAATAACGTGGAATCGCTGGCTGCAAGGGCGTTCTCTGCTTCAGGTTACAGACACCCTACCTGATATCCTTGCAGGGCTTTTGTTTTGGCTCTTTGGAACCTTTATCTTTTATTGGTGGCATCGTCTACGACATCAAAATGGGTGGTGGCAAATTTTTCATCAAGTTCACCACAGCCCAACCAGAATAGAAACACTCACCTCGTTCTACAAACACCCCTTTGAGATGGCCATCAATTCAATTCTGATCAGCTTGATCGTATACGGACTCTTTGGCGGATCCATCGAGGCGGCGGCTTGGTACAACGTCTTTGCCGTCTTTGCAGAATTTTTCTATCACATGAACGTGCGCACCCCGCACTGGATTGGCTATTTCATCCAACGTCCCGAACAGCACTCGATTCATCACGCAACGCGTATCCATCGGTATAATTTTGGTGATCTCACTCTCTGGGATCGACTCTTTGGAACGTTCAAAGATACCGACGCGTTCGCTGAACGCTGTGGATTTGAAGATAGTTGCGAAGACCAGTTGACGAAGATGCTTACATTCAAAGATGTGCAAAAATAGTGCTCACGTCCAATAAGGGGTTCACCAAACACCCTATTCCCTGTCAAGCCTTTGACAACAATCACTTTAGAAATTAAAGTAGAAAAGATATGCAATACAATGCGGTCTATCAAAAACATGGAAAATGGTATCTCGGATGGGTCGAGGGAGTGCCTGGAGTTAACAGCCAAGGTAAAACGTTTTTGGAGGTTAAAGAAAATCTCAAAGAGGCTTTGTCATTAGTATTGGAAACCAGTAAAACCATGCTTGCGAAAGAACGACCGCGAGGAAAAATAATCCGCGAGCGAATTGTTGTTTGATGTGTGAAGCGACGCGACCTTCTTCGGCACCTTCAGAATCTTGGCTGTGTGTTTGTGCGCGAAGGCGCAAACCATAGCGTCTTTTTTAATCCGATAACGAACCGGATCTCCACCGTCCCACGCCACAATGATATCGATAAATTTCTTGCAAAAAAGATTTGCAAAGATCTGGGAATATCACACGAGTAGCGTCGTGGGACAGACGACATACGTATGATCCTCCCTAAAACAAAACTCATCGTCTTGCGAGGCCCTTCAGGTTCAGGAAAAAGTTCCGTGGCAAAAGCCGTCCGGGCTGCTTGGGATCAACCGATGGCGTTGATCGAACAGGATTATCATCGACGAATTCTTTTGAGCAATGAAGGAATATCGCCTGACTTAAACATCGAACTCATCAAGAGAACGGTTCTTTTTGCCTTTGAGCATTCTCTTGATGTCATTATGGAAGGGATCTTTAGGGCCAAACATCACGAAAAAATGTTTGCAGAACTGGTCCAACAGCATCCAGCTAATAACCATTTTTTCTACTTTGATGTTTCCTTCGAAGAAACCATTCGACGTCACCAACACAGAGCAGAAAAAAATGAGTTTGGCGAAAAAGAAATGCGTACGTGGTACAAAAAACAAAACTTCTTAAGCTGTACACAAGAGATACAAATTCCCGAATCGAACAGTCTACAACAGACCATTAAGTTCATCACTGCCGCTTGCAAAAGAAAAGCCCCGTTCACCTATTCGTAAACGGGGCTCACTCGTCAGATCTGGACGAGAAGATGCTTGTTGAACTGATAAAAGGCCTCCACGGAACCCACGTCATACCACTTGTCGTGAACTTCCGTAAAAGGTCCGTCTATCATCCAAGGAAAGTGGAACGGAACACGGCCAGGCGTCAGGAGAGGGCTCAAACGATCGATCGTCGGTCTGTCGGCTCGTGGAACGAGGAAACGGATCTGGATCAATTCCGATCCTTGAAACCACAGCCCCATTCGCGTAAGCACGCGCCGGATCGAAATATCCTGGATATGCGTACGCCCATGTTGCTGCGCACGATAGTCAAGACCCGATCTGACGTCCGACGGCTCGACGTCGTACACGTTCGAAGCACGTCTGACGAGATCCCTCACGAGATCCGGACGACTTGTCAGGAAACGCTCATAGGCATCTTCATAGATCGCGCATGCACCAAGGTAGTCGGTGAAAACATCATAATCGATGCTCCAACCGAGCGTCCACTTCCCTTTCCCGTATTTCTCGTCCCAGCCGCGCATAGTCTCGTCACGCTTGGCACCAAGATAGCCGGGACGTCCTTCATCCTTCCACTCATTAAGTCTGTACATGATCTCTCCTCCTCCGCATGGGATTTTCTGAAAAGAACTTTACGAACGCTTGCTTCTTACCTGTTTTCTCTCATAATGTCAAGGGTCGTGCTTTCCAACAAAATCCCTTCCGTTCTATAATAAAGGGGTTCAATTATTAAATAAGCCGTAATCTATTTTTTATTTCTATGATGAGTGTCAACTATTGGGCGGTGCTGGTATCGGCTATCGTTTCTATGGTCATCGGAAGCATTTGGTACGGTCCGTTGTTCGGCAAACTATTCATGCGCGAGATGGGCATGGATAAATGGAGCAAAGAAAAACAGAATGAGATGAAAAAGGGCATGGCTCTAAGCTACCTCGGACAATTCGTGGCAAGCCTCGTCATGTTCTACTTCGTTGCGGTGTTAATGATCGGCATCGGTAATATGACTCTAAGAGCAAGTCTACTGATGGGAGCCCTGGTCTGGGTTGGTTTCGTTGTCCCCATAAAACTTGGCGATGCCATTTGGGGAGGGAAAAAAGTCCTGTTCTTGTTAGGAATCGGCAACATGCTCATCACGCTGCTAGCCGCATGCGCGATCATTGGAACTTGGCGATAGAGATCATCACGAACGACGCTTAGTGATAAAAAAAACATCTACAGTTCAGGAACATCCAAATCAATCGGCGTTCCTCCATTTTTTGTAAACATCTCGTTTTTAATCATGGTCATGTAGAGCTGTTCAACCTTCTCACGCGCCCACGGCGTTTTCCGTAAAAACGCAAGGCTCGAAGAAACGCTCGGATCATTCAAAAAACATTTGATTTTGACGCATCTCCCAAGCTCTGGCCATCCATAAGACGCGACCAATTCTTCCAAAATCGATTGAAGCGTTTTTCCGTGCAGTGGATCTTTGGGTGACTGACTATGCATACTCGTCCCAAGATAGCAGGAATGGACAAAAGAGCAATAAACTGCCACACTCATCACTTCCATGACTGTCACTTTTCTTAAAAGCGTTACGCAACTCGAAGAGCTTCCGAAAGACGAACGACCGCAGATCGCAATGGTTGGTCGTTCAAACGTAGGAAAATCATCTCTGTTGAACAATCTTGCCAATCATAAAGGCCTTGCGCGCGTAAGCTCCATGCCAGGTCGCACACAAACGATCAATCTTTTTGAGGTGGGTGATCGTTTGCTCTTAGTCGACCTCCCTGGCTACGGCTACGCAAAAACATCCAAAGAAAAACGGGAACAGTTTTCCGCCATGATCCATGATTACCTCTGGCAAGCGCAACAGCTCAAACTCGTCCTTCTTATTATCGATGCACGCGTCGGACCTACCGATCTCGATCAAGAAATGCTGACCTATCTCCAATCTGGCGGAATCCCGACAACACTCATTGTGAACAAAATTGATAAACTTTCTCACGGAGAATCGGTCCAGCTGTTACGCGCCCTCGAAAAAGCCGATCCAAATATTCCTATCATCACCCACTCAAACGTGACCGGAAAAGGACGCACGGAAATTTGGGAAACGATTGAACGAACTCTGCAGAAGGAAAAGACCTCCCTCAAGAAATCTTCATAAAAACCACCTTTATTGGGGGTTTTTTGGCTATAGACAGAATCCTCAAGAAGGTCTATCCTTAAAGAATAGTTAAACACTTAATTAACTACTTAAACTACTATGTCCACCATCGTGAACACCCCGTCCGCCTCCGGCGACAACTCTTTTTCCGGAGTTGCAGCCATCATCGTCACCATCCTCGTGTTAGGAAGCCTCTTCACTGTTTTTTACTTCTACGTGTTACCAAGACTCAACAATCCGCAGTCTGCTTCCACTCCCTCAACGATTAAAGTCGAGCTTCCTACTCCTGCGCCGTCCCCTTCTCCCGAGCCAAAACAATAAAAAGCAGTTCGACTCGTATCATGGTGTACCACCAAGATTCGTAAACCATTCCGCAAAACCTTTCTCTTTTGTAAAAAGCACTGCTTTTTTTCCTGCGGTATAGTTTTTCGTATCAAGATCATGAATAGCGGTCATGAACGTATCATAAGAGAATCGTAGACTCTCTCCGTTCTTCGTCCCAGGATCGTGAACAATAAACTCACTGGTCGTATCATCGTATCCCGTGAGAACAAGCACGTGATAATCCGGGGTCACAGAACCATAATACGGGTTCTTGAGGGTCGGGGCGTAGACAGGCACGATGATGGGTCGCCCAGCGGATAATTCTTTTTTCAGATCCTCTCTGGTTGGATCAGAAACGAGTTCTGCGGTCCATGGCAGATCCAAATCCACAATAAGTTGAGAAATGGTCGCAAGCGACTCGTCTTTACTGATCCTGATCTGACTATTTTTGACCTTGAGAATTTCTTTAATCTTGAGCACCGCCTGATCGCGTTTAATGGGATCATTCGCGTAAAAACTGCTCACCATGTAAATAGAGGTCTCTTCGCAAGCGTTTTGCCAAGGTTCCGACCAATCACCCGTAGGCGCCTGACTGGTAAAAGGAACGTCAACGTTTGTCTTCACAGGCGTACCGCATCCCGTGAGCAAGGCGCCCCCAATAACGACGACAACGAAAAAAGCGTTCATACACCTACAGCATACTCCTGATACCAACAATCGAGGAACTCTCACCAAGAAACAATAATCTACTCAACAATCAACGATCCTTTTTGACCCATCGCGCGATGACGGCCGACGCCACAATAGTACTCAAATGTTCCTGTTTTATCGACAACAAATTCAACGGTCGCTGATTCACGGGTAGAAACCGTTGGCGTTTTTACCTGAAACTCGTCCAAAGAAAAGTTGTGCGTCCCTCCAGCGTTCGTAAACACAATTTTAACTTTATCTCCCTTTTTCACGCGTATCACACTTGGTGTGAAGTAAAGAGAACCTCCTGTCACGTTAAACGTTAATTCCGTTGGCTTGTGCGGCGCCGCCCCAGCCTGAAGCTGTGCCGTCTGCTCGGCAGTAAGAGTCATCTCGGTCGTCGTGGTTGCTCGCAACACCTGAACTGCCTGTTCCGTTGTTTCACGTGGCGCTTCCATGGGCTGCACTAAAGTCTGTGGTGTGGCATGCCCGCAGCCCACAAATAAAATAGCGCTCGCAAAAACACCACTCACTGTACGCATACGCTGTAATCCTTTCATATTTTTAGTAAAAGTTTTCAATAAAAATAGCTTGCTTCTTTTTAGCACATCTTTCACTGAAACTCAAAGTGCTTTCTTAAACGTGACCTTGAATACAGGCTCGTATTTCACGTCATTTTCATCCGTCACCTCAATAGACTCCCCTTTCATGAATTTTGTGAGTGCAAGATCACTTAATAATTCGGCGTCCGATTTCAAATCCGTTGTGAGACGGTCCATCTGCTCCATCTCTTTTAGGAATTCTCCTCTCACTTCTGTTTCGATCTGCACCTTCTTCGCCTTCAGCGTCTCCAATTGTTCACGAGTCTCTTGATACGTCTTAGACTGATCCAATGATTCCTTAAACATCTCCTTAATTTTCTTTTTCTCCTCTCTCGTCTTACGCATGCGCTGAAGGACCTCATTTAATTCGGGCATAGATAACGTAAAAATAAATCAGGAGACAATAGCATAGCATTCAAACTACGAGAGGTCATACATCTCGTGTATACTCGGGTGAGTTCTATGCGCTTCCGTCAAGTTCTGGTTTCCTTATTCCCTCTCTGGGTCTTTGCCTTCTTTTTTAAATTCGGCGGCGGGTTGCACTACACGCTTCTCCCCACCTTCGGTGAACAGATCTTTCCTTTGTGGCTGATCGGCCTCCTCATCGGCGGCTCTGCTCTGATTCAGCTGGTTCTCGATGTACCAGCCGGCTATCTCTTAGATCGTTTTGGATACGTCAAACTCCTTATCCTAGGGACAAGCTGCTTTGCTTTCGGCGCCCTTTTCTTTGTATTCGGCCTCCATCCGTGGACCTATCTCATCAATCTCGTCACTTCTGCGATCGGCTGGTTATTCTTCAGTCCAGGCGTTGATGCCTACGTCCTCACCAAAGCGCCAAAAGCCTTTGCCGGTCGATTCATGGCCATGCGAGACACCGTCATGGCCAGCGGCATCGTGGTTGCGATGAGCGTGCTCATCCTCGTGGTACACGCATCTCCGATGATCATCGGTATTTTGATAGCCACCCTCCTAGGCCTTGCTATTCTCGCGCTCTGCTTCATACCTTCAGAACGTCTCTCTACTTCTGCCCAGAAAAAAATCTCTTACCAAGCGCTTAACATTCGTCAACATTTTTTCCATGATCTTTTTAAGATTCTAAAAAAACTGAATCCTGCAAGCTCGCTCCTGCTCTTATCAGGTTTTAGTGGCGCCACGTTTTACGGCATCATCTGGTTTGTGGTTCCCATTTTAATCGCACGCACGCAGCAAGGTAGTGGAACCTTGAGTCTTGGGTTGGCTGTTTTTGATCTTTCCATCGTCGTGACGGGCTATCTCCTCGGTCGACTCACCGATCACTGGAGTAAACGGTGGCTCGTCTTCTGGGGACTTCTCTTATTCGCGGTCATGGGACTCTTTCTTGGCTTTCACTTTGGCGCTCTCTTTCTTGTGTTTGGTTTTCTTTCAACGACGGGCGACGAGATGGCAAGCATCTCTCTTTGGGCCTGGATCGCGCATCTCGATGAAGATCACGAACATGACGCGCTTCTCTCGGGCGCCATCAGCCTTACTCAAGATATAGGCTGGATGATTGGACCCATCATTGCTGGTTTCCT
>CAYGGQ010000037.1:0-1517 GCA_964349535.1 uncultured Gammaproteobacteria bacterium
GCAGCCATACAACAGGGTTAGGAGGGCAGTTTCGGTATCTGTGCATGTGAGGTCAACGGTTGTTGCGTTGCGCACTTGTAGACCAAGCCACGCACGGAGTACGTCGAGCTTGGTCAAAGTGAGGTCTGCAAAGAGATGCCTGACCACCCAGGGCTCGAGGATGATGAAAGCGATCGTGCCAGCTAGGAAAGCGACCTTCAGAGCGAGGAAATAGATCAAGGCTAGTGCTACCAAGCTAGCGCCCAGACCGGAGAATATCGCTGATATAAGAATTGGGCCAACGAAGCTCTGTAGCCGCATAGTGGGCGTCCACGGCTTCTGCAATTCATGGGTTACGATTGTTACAGCAGGAGACAACGACACTCGTGCTATGTTCGCAATTGTGGCGATCTTGTCCATGTTTCCTCCTTATGTTAAAAGAACAAATGACTTTATACCAATAAAAAGGCCATTTGTCAAGACCTTTGGGTATCACCCTTCCTCTTTTCTCGTAGTTTCGCTATTCTTTGGCAGTCTATGCAAAATGATGCTCTTAAGCAGGATGTGAGGAAGTGGTGGAATACGAATCCTTTTCAGTATTTGATTGCGGGGGAAGAGGAGGGGTCCTGGGCGTTTTTTCGCAATGTGGACCGAAAGGTCATGAAATGGATGAGTCCTTGGGCGCATACGCGATACCCGTTGCTATCGAATTTGGTCGATTTTAGTCAGCTGAAAGGTAAGAAGGTGCTGGATATTGCTTGCGGGACGGGTTGGTCTACCGAGCAGTTTGTGCGTGCAGGGGCAGAAGTGACAGCGATTGATCTGACGCCAAAGGCGGTTGAACTTACAAAAAAGCGACTTGAACTTTACGGTTTGACGGCGACGGTGCTCGAAGCCGATGCTGAGCATCTTCCGTTTCCAGATCAAACATTTGATTATGTGATGGCCTGGGGGTGTTTGATGCATACGCCAGACACCGAAGGAGCGATTCGAGAAATTCATCGTGTGTTGAAGCCAGAAGGAAAGGGTGGGGCCATGATGTACAACAAAAATTCGATTCATTGGTACTGGGCGATTTATTTCGGTCGTGGCATCTTGCGCGGCAAGTTGCTCAAGATGAGTCAGCAAGAATTGGCGAATCGTTTTACGGATGGCGTCGATGTTGGAGGAAATTGTTTGACGAAGTTTTTCACACCAAAGCAGTTTGATCAGATGTTCTCGGTATTTCCAAAACGACACGTGCGCGTCTTTGATCGTCCGGAACTTGTGGACTATCTCCCGATGCAACGCTTGCCGTTAGGAAAGATTTTGCCGATGCGATTCAAGCAATGGGTGGCGTGCAAGTGGGGACAGACGGCGTGGATCGATTTTGAAAAGACAAACCATTAAAAAGCGTTTTTCCTGCGGGGTCCTGTCGCTGCGGCACCTTATCCAGACGCCGTCGAACGTCGTCTGGATAAGGGATCCGCCTTCGCGCCACCCCTCCGGAAAGTTGTTTCTTTGAGCAAGTAATAAACGATGAGTATGACCAGCGAGCA
>CAYGGQ010000037.1:1617-4734 GCA_964349535.1 uncultured Gammaproteobacteria bacterium
TTTCAAGAAGCGTTTCGCGTGCTTGCGCCCGGTGGTCGACTGGTCGTCACGACGCCGAACCTCGCATCGCTCTTAAAGCGCACGCGGTTTTTAGTTGGACGTTCTCCGTTGTGGGACTTTCGTGATTACGTGGATGCGGGAAAAGAGTTTACGGGACATGTGCGTGAATTTACCGTGAAGGAATGTGAGCAGTTATATCAATGGACTGGATTTCAACCCGTGCATATCGCGGCTGCTCCGGGGTATTTTCGTTGGCGTTGGTTGCTGCAGCCAAAAAAGATCCACTACTTTTTCTTTCAAGGATTTTCGTTGTTTCGACGTACGTGGGGGGACCTGATCTACGCCATAGGTCAAAAGCCAAAAGGGGTATGATACAGAAGATTCCGGCCACCGTGATGATTCTAACCTATAACTCCGCGCGGGTCGTAGAACCGTGTTTGCGTTCTGTAATGGCGTTTGAGGAGATTCTCGTGATGGATGGCGGAAGTACCGATCGAACCCTCGAATACGCGAAAGCCGCGGGGGCACGCATTGAACCACAGTCGGAGACACCCGGTCCGATTACAGATTTTACCGCCGTGCGAGATCGCGCGTTTCAGATAGCGAAATACGATTGGGTTTTTTATTTGGATTCTGATGAAACGATTGATGAGGCGCTCGTCGAGGCGATGCGCGGTGCGGTCGCGCGACAGGATCAGATGATGGCCTATCGCGTAGAGCGGGTACCTCTCATCGAAGGAGTGCGCATTCGGCATGCCTATTTTATGCCGGATTGTTGCGTGCGGCTGGTGCATCGGAAGACGGCCTCTTGGGCAAAGGGGAAAAAAGTTCATGAACATTTGCAGCTTGCGGAGGGAGTCACGGTATCCAATCTTTCTGGGGTCGTGTTGACTCCCTGGGCAACGTTAGAAGAGTATCGAAAGAAGGATCGTTACTATCTCGCTCTCCAGTTTTCAAAACCGGTGGAGCGCCGTCCTTCTTTTTTTGTGGCGTTGCGTGCCGTTGGAAAAAATATCTTTTACGCGTTAGGGATCGTTCTGACCGCGCTTTTTTTGTCCATCCGTTACGGGGGGAGTCAGGACGTGTTACCGTGGAGATACCACCTACGTTTTGCGCGTTATCACGTTTCTGTCGCACGTGAGCGTTTACGTCAGTTTATTTTAGGGTCTCGCTATGTTCCGCCTTCCGCCTGAATTTGAATTTTTACAGGGAAAACTTTTGAGCAGTCGGGTGTATCCGGAGTTTTTTTCATTTCCAAAACAGAGTCGCGTACTCAACGCGGGTTTTGGTGACGGTCCACAGGCGTTGGTGTATGCGCAGGCTTTTGGGTCCATGACAGGCATCGAATATCAGCCGGGTCGCGTAGAACGAGCGCAACGATTGATGTCGGCAATGGGACTTGGGGAGCGTGTACGTATCTTAGAAGGGAACGTGGAAGCGATGCCGGTCACAGACGCTTCATTTGACATCGCCTTCGCGATTGACATTATTGAGCATGTGGAACACCCAGAAGTTTTTTTGAAAGAACTTTATCGCACGTTAGTTCCCGGTGGCCGTTTGTTGATCACCTTTCCCGCCATGCACGATCGTTTTCAAGACACGATGGGTGTGATTGGAAAATGGTTGAAGCCTTGGAAGAAACGCGAGCCGGAACCGACGACGTGGCACCCTGACCATCATCAGCGCGAGTATCCAGTCGCGGTATGGAGCAAGATGACGGAGGCGGCTGGATTTCGTGTGGTGCGGAGTCGTGCGACCACGATGTTTCCACCGCTTCATCTTTATGGTATTCCACGGTTTTGGTTTAGCAATAGTCTGTTACATCGCATCGATCGATGGTTTGCTTCCCGTCCGCATTTGCAACGGTTCGGTCAAACCGTGATGGTGGAGTGTGTGAAACCAATCGCGCCGGAAGAGATTTATTATATTACGAACGTTCGTTTTCCTACGGAGAAGGCTCACGGATGGCAGATTGCAAAGATGTGCGAGGCGTTTCGTGAGTTAGGCCATCCTGTGACGCTCGTCGTTCCTGATCGTCAGACACCGATCGCGCAACCGGCAGAGGTATTTTACGATATTAAGAAGCCATTTTCTATTATTCGGTTGCCAATTTTTGACGCGTTTGCGGTTGCTTGGCTATCTCGTCGTATCGCGTTTATTTTTACGGAGTGGTCCTGGCAACGAGCGGTACGTCGTTGGTTGCGTCAGACGTCTTTGAAAACAGCTTTTGTGATGACGCGAGATCAGTTTTTGGTGCCGTCGCTCGCGGGTCGAGGAGGACGGTTGGCTTTTGAAGCGCATGATATTTCACCTTCCTTTTTTTGGTTGCATCGTCGTATCGGACGGCTCGTGGATCTGATCATTGCGACGAACGCGTGGAAGCGTGATCAATTGGTGAAGCGATGGGGACCGCTTGTGACAGAAAAGAATTGTGTGAGTTTGCCAAATGGTATTGATGTCTCTGCGTACGCGTCGCTACCTTCGCGCGAGACGGCACGACAGCAACTTGGTTGGGAATCGGAAAAGCGTTACGTGGTCTACACAGGGCATCTCTATGCCTGGAAGGGTGTGTTCGTTCTCGCCGAAGCAGCGGCACGACTTTCAGAGGACGTGCGGGTCGTGATGCTCGGTGGGACGCCAGAAGACACGGCGATGATGCAGACGTTTCTTAAAGAAAAAAATATCCAACGTGTTTCTCTGGTTGCGCATGTTCCGCATGAGCAGGTCGCTCTCTATCTGGCTGGTGCTGACGCGCTTGTCCTGCCGAATTCTGGTAAGTCTTGGAATTCGCGTTATACGACTTCTCCCATCAAGTTGTGGGAATATCTTGCGGCTCGGAAGCCGGTTGTGGTGAGCGATCTGCCGAGTTTGCGAGAGCTTGTGACAGAGCGAGAAGTTTTTTTTGCACCTCCGGATGATCCCGCCGCGCTTGCGGAGACGATCAAGCAAGCATTACAAGGCGACGCGGGACGCGTCGAGGCGGGGTGGCATCTTGTTCAGCAGCAGAGCTGGGTCTTGCGTGCGACAAAAATACGTGATCTGCTTGCAGGGCTATGAAAGGACTTTATCACAGCATCGCGCACGGTTCGCTTGTAATTTGGCTCTCCAGAATTGTTT
>CAYGGQ010000037.1:4744-7196 GCA_964349535.1 uncultured Gammaproteobacteria bacterium
CACTTACATGAAGACAAAAAAAGAGACAGGCAGTGGTGATCTGGCTTTCCAGAATTGTTTTGAAATTTTTATCCTTCATCTCTTTTTATCTCGTTGTGCGGGCGCTGTCATTGGGGGATTTTGGTTTTATCACGCTCGCCCTGTCCATATCAGGGCCGGTGCTTGGGTTGAGTGGTCTTGGACTCGACGATCTCGTTTTTGCGCATGGGGCTCGAATGAGAGGGGAGAACAAGGCGCAGGAGTTTTGGCCATTGTTTGGAGGTTTTTGCGTGATCAAGGCTGTCGTGACATTCGTGATCATTGGTATGCTCTTTTTTGTGCGGTCGCTTTTGGGGGCACAGTATGTCGCCATCCTTGATCAATACCTCGTGTTGTTGATTGTTTGGATCTTCATCACCAACTTCCGTTCGACGACCGACTTTCTGTTGAGAATGCAAGAACGGTTTCGGTGGTTTGCAACGGCGAATGTGATTGAGAATAGTTCAAGGCTCGCGATGATCGTGGTGCTTTTTTTCACACACAATCTTTCTGTAGAAATGGCGCTCGCCTCCTACGTTGTCTCGAAAGTTCTGTCCACGATCTACACGCTTCCCATCCTAAAAGTCGTGACCTTGCAGGGAGCAAGTTTTATTTCCATGGTGAAACGTTATTTTTTGTACATCCATGGTGGCGCAAAATGGGAGGTGATTCGTATGGTGTTTGGGAATCTATTTTCAGGAATCGATCAGTGGATTGTGGGTTGGCTCTTGGGGCTTGAAACGGTTGCCTTGTTTTCTTTCGCAATGAGTATGAATTCGTTTTTAGCTCAAGCTTTGCCTTTTCGACAGATATTGGCACCTATTTTGGCACGAACAAGTTCAGAGGCAGGCTCTAGCTCCTTCGTGGCACGTCGGATCGCGAAATACTCTACATGGATGAATGCGTTACTGTTGTCTGCATCGCTGGTCGCCGTGCCACTGATCGTGCTGTTGATTGTGCCAAAATACATGGCTGCCGTTCCCGTGCTGTTCGTGTTAATGCTCAACCAGTTTATTAACGCGTTTTCCACAAGCCAGGGATCTTTGATGTATGCGCTGCGTGAACAGAAGTATCTTTTAGGGCTTTCTGTGTTTGGCACGATCTCTTCTTTTACTGTGCTTCCTTTGTTTACAAAATGGTTGGGCGTCTACGGCGCCATTTTAGAAAGTCACCTTTCCAGCATTGTTATTTTGGCGTTGCGCGAGCGTCGATTACGAGCACGGCATGGGATTACCACTTTTCTGTTTCGGGATCTGTTGGTGTTTGATGATTATGATAAAACGATTTTGAAACGCGTATGGAACAAAATGACGGCGCGCTAAAGAACGAACAGGATTCTTTTATCTGTTATTGCTTGCGAAAGACGCGGGCAACCGTTCGACGTGAGTGGTCAGCGCACGGATGTCACAACGCGCGTGATTTAATGGTGGCGACAAAGGTGGGTACGGTCTGCACGTCCTGTCGGCATGACCTTGAGGTCTTCTCGACAGAACTTGCAAAGGAAATGCCGACGATACAGCAGGCGACACAGAGGGAGAACTCCCCCATGATTTACAGTCGTCATCATCCTGCGATGAGTTGGTGGAAACGTTGTCGCCGCGTTGTCGGTCGTATCAAGCATCGTTATTTTGATCCTCGGACACTGCATTTTTTTGGTGTGTACCGCTTAGGTTCTGGGCTGACGACAGAAGTTCATTTTTTGAATATTACACAGCCACGTTTTCCAACTGCGAATATTGATTTGATGTTAGACGTGACCTGCTACGATGAACAAGGAGCGTCACTGCTGACGCGGTCGATTCTTTTAAAGAAAGAAGCCGCCTACACGTTCGATCTTGCGCAGGAGTCGTTGTTGCAGCCACTTGTGAAGGGATCACAACATCGATTTGGGTTGGTGCATGCGGTGTTGCGACCGGTGCGTCGATTTGATGGTTGGTCTTGGAATACAGGGAGTAATCGACCCTACATGAGCTACGTATTCAACGGTCATCGTTTTTCTGTTCACGAAAAGTCCTTGCGTTTTGAGGAACAGACGGTGATCCCAGGTGTTGTTGGTTTGCCGGGTCAGGAGATCAGTTTTGCACTTGCGAATGTTGATACGCAGCGTGGTTTTGTTGAGATTGTTTTGCAATGCGCGACACAGAAACAGGTGCAACGTCTTGAATTTCAACCGTTCGCTGCTCATTTTTTTACCTTGCCGATGATGGTCAACGGTGAACGGGTGGAGCAAGTTTCGTTACACTCCTCGATTTCTTTTTCTGGGTTCCAGTTCACAAAGAGTCAGGCGAGTGGAGAAGTATCCGTTCAACATCTCGTCAAAGAAGGAAGATAATCTTTTATGTATTTTATTCCCGAAGTCGCTCCGCTTTTAGACTGGCGCACGCACCGTATCCAGGTGTCGTTTATTCTTCCGATTGCGCTCGCGAAGCAAGAA
>CAYGGQ010000037.1:7296-8669 GCA_964349535.1 uncultured Gammaproteobacteria bacterium
CATACGATTGCGTGGATTCATCGGGTGGTGAGTTGAGCGATCGGGCATTGACTTAAAACCAAAGACGTGCCAATATCGTCAACGATACTGGACATCATGTCTGGTAGGCTCTGCCGCAAATTGTTGCGGTTGACGTGAACATTGATACTAAAATGATGGAGGTAGGCCGTGGACAAAAAGATCGTGCTGGTTGCAAGAGATGCCGCTCCCTCGGGTTGTTTCAGCCGGTTGGCACCGATCCTACGGGAACGGGGATTCGACATCCTTCTTTTCATCGGCGAAGGAAAACCGCTCGCCCAAAGCAGGGATGAGATCGTACGGGCGGCAGAGAGCGCGAATCTCGTTTTGCTCGGCATGTCCTCATCTCTCGATCTCGCTACGCCTGAAATCGTAGCCGCACAAGTAGCCAAGAGGGCCAACGTGCCTTTCGGGTTTTACGGAGATGTTCCAAGATGTTGGGCGCGAGCGCGGCCAGGTGCTTGGTTTGAAGCGTTTGCTGCTTCGGCGAGCTTTTATCTGGGCGTGACGGAAGCAGATGCAGAAATGGCGCGTGGGGTTTTTGCGACAGCGCGGCTCATCGGCACAGGTAATCCTCTTCGTGAAGAGATGGCTTTTCCGCGCTTCACTCGAGAGTATATCCGCGAAGCCCTTGGTATTGGGTCGAACGAAAAGCTCGTACTCGTACCGGGAGGCAAGTTCGCGGCAGGGAACATCGCTTCGTGGGTCGTGATCATAGACGCGCTTGCGCGTCTACAGACCCATAGCCGTCAACGCTCCCAGCTTGTGTTGGCGACACACCCAGGTGACAGAACACCGTCTGCTGTTGATGCGGCCACCCAAAAGGAGATGAGGCTCTACGAGGAAATGATTTCGTGCAGCCCTGTTCCAACAAGAATCGTACCAAAGCAGGAGTTCACGACCTCGGAAATGGTTCCCGGCGCGGACATCATCATTGAGTTCGGGAGCTCCATCGGCATCGAGGGCGCGTATCAAGGCGTTCCGGTGGTGAGTCTTGGATTCGAGATTCTGTTCCGTCGTCTTGAGGAGGCGAGCGGTACCAAGGAGCTTGAATCGGTCACGGACGGGCTTTCGGAGCTCGTCGTGGGTGATGTGAGCAGTCTCGTGAGCGCTTTGAGGCGTTTTTTCACCGTCGAAGGTTTTGCTCCGATGCGGGCGCGTCAGCAAGAGCTTTGCCCCAAGCCGACAGAGCGGGGCGCAGCCCTTCGCAAGATTGCGGATGCGATTGCCGTCATGATGTAACGATACTCAAGTCCCCCGTAGCTTTATGCGAAAGGGGATTTTTTCTTTGCGGACAGATCGGGGTTGACACAATTCCTTTTTTCTTTTATATTCTACAATCCGGAATCGTCCGG
>CAYGGQ010000038.1:0-8316 GCA_964349535.1 uncultured Gammaproteobacteria bacterium
CAAATCCAGATGCGCATCGAGGAAAACGATTGAAACAGATCGCCGAGGAGTCGATTACTTGTGAATCGGAGTGGTTTGCAACGCATGACAATCTTGAACGTTTTGAACGAGAGATGAAGACGATTAAGGGGTTGGTTTAGTGAACCTGCATGACTTGACGAGATTTTTATTTCGCGATACATTTTTCCTCCGTTCCTTTACAAGGAGATACAAGTGCGAGCAAAGAAAAAGCAGAACCCACGGAAACGCCCGAGCTCATACAATCACAAGAACCAACCACAGAAGCAGCGTGTAAAGCCGGAGGGCGTTTTAATCGGGATTGTTCCTCTTGGACGCGTTGAAGACGCTGATGTTGAGATCGTTGAATCCTGTCTTCGTTCGTACGGTTTGGCCACAAAACGACTACCAGTGGTTGAACCTCCTCCTTGGCTCAAGCTCCATCGTGGGCGTATGCATGCGAACGAGGTTGCCGGGTGGTTGAAGCGGTTTCGTCGCGACGAGATCACGCATGTTCTTGGACTCACCATGGTGAAGCAGCACTCTTGTAAAGAGATCGTGCTCGGCCTCGCACTGGAACAGACGTGCGTTGTTTCGAAAGCGGAATTGAAAACAAAATATGGTTTGCGTAGCCTTGTCATGCACGAGGTGGGGCATCTTTTTTCTCTAGACCATTGTCCCGATGAGACTTGTTTGATGAGTAATGAGACATCCCCGGATTGGATAGGTGATTATTTTTGCGCCAGCTGTCTGGGGAAATATCTCTCACAGAAAGAGCGCCTTCATCCAAAAAAGTGCGAAGGCATGATGCCTCCGCGCAATCCTCGAACCTATGTACACCTGCTTGTCGTCGCCCTACTTCTGATGATTTTTTTGTTAGGGGTACTGGTTGTACAAGTCCAGATGAAAACTCTTTGAGAGATCCGTTGAGGGTCTCTTTTTATTAATGACGCTAACGCGGTTATGTGTTTGATCAAAGCAACAAAATTGATTACCATAAACCCCATGCAAACTATCACCCAATGTCTCTGGTTTGATATCGCAAAGATAAAAAAAGTTTATGAGAGGAACTGAACTCAAGTCGTGGTATGTGCGACATGAACGATCGCTCGTGTCTTCATTTTTGGTTGCGGGATTCCTTTTGGATTTTTTAACGTTTCGGACCCTGTCCATTGAGGTGACCTTGATCTGTCTGGCGTTCTATCTCGTCATGGCGGCCATGTGTATCATCTTTGTATTTGTTTTCGACGCGCGTCATCTATCGTGGGGTCAGTCCTGGTTACGGTATGTTCGGATGATTGCGCCTCTGTTGACACAGCTCGCCTTTGGTTCATTGCTAAGCATGTCTCTGTTGTTTTACTGGTTCAGTGGTTCGTTTTCCGTCAGTTGGCCTGTGTTTGTGTTTCTGATCTCCTCTATTATTTTTAATGAGTCGTTTAGAAACGCGTACTTACGTCCCGTCGTGCAGGTCGCGTTGTTCACCTTTGTTCTTTTTTCTTTTTTTGCGTTGTTGTTTCCGTATCTTTTTAATTCATTGGATGCATCTGTTGTGCTTTTGGGAGGTGGAGTGAGCCTCATTTTTTCTTTGCTCTTCATTTTTTCTTTGGTCCGTGCGGTGCCCACGTTGCGTCCCCGTGTCAAATTGATGCTGGTTTCGGTGTCCGTGGTGTTTCTTGTTATGCAGTCGCTGTATTTTTTGAATTTGATCCCGCCGTTACCTCTCTCATTGCGTGAAGCGGGGATGTATTACCGTATCGAACGTGTTGGGGGAACGTATCTATTCGAGGGAGAGGAGGAGAGTTTTGTGAATCGTTTCCTGCCAGGCCAGATATTGCGGCAAGGAGCGAGCGAGAGGGTCTATGCGTACACCTCTGTCTATTCGCCGGCAGATTTAGACACCGTCATTTTTCATGTGTGGGAATACTATGATGTGACGAAACAGGCGTGGGTAAAAACGGATCGCTTGTCTTTTTTTATCACGGGAGGGCGCGTGGATGGATATCGTGGGTTTACCTATAAAAGTCGTTTGATGGTTGGAAAATGGCGTGTAAGCGTTGAAACAGAGCGCGGACAGGTTTTGGGACGTATTCGGTTTACGTACGAGAAGAGATCACCCTAAAGGTGGTTTTCTTCGAAAAAATGAAATTGACAGAAATCTTGTAAGTGTATATATTACACTTTGTAGGGTGTTTTCTTCCTCTCATCCGTGGGTTGAGGAGAAATGTTGACATTTTGAAAGGAAAGTGTTACAAACATCCACTGAATTCCCGAGGCTGAAAGGCAAAGAAAGGAGGGAATTCATCGTTTTTTGACAACAAAACTTCCGCAAGAAGTTTCCCAAAAACACAGGCCTTGAAAGGAGGCAGTGCAGCCATGGAAATCCAAAGCCCCACCCGTCGCTATCGTGTTGGTGATGAACCCGTAGGTGAAACGGAGACACATCGTTTGTATTTGTGTCGAGAGGTTGGCACAGAGCGATCTTGCGTGTTGCAGATCGCGCTTGAGACATCCCATAACGAGATCGTCGATCGATCGGCTTTTTTTCTCATGCAGCTTCAGAAACGAGCGGAGGAGCTTGAGGTCCTCTACGCCAAGACCAAGAAAGACAAGAAGCAAATGCTCAACTACGGTCTTGGGTTTCCGGAATTGGTGGAAACATTCATCGTTCACCAGCCCGGAAGGCGCCGCATCAACATCCTCGCGTTTCGTGGCGTTGAGAACGCGGGCACGATGCTCCCGATTAGCAACATCATCATCAAGGATCGACAGCGCGTAAATCTGGAGACGAGTGTGTGGATCATGGGGAAGGCGCTCAAAATGATCGCCTTTGCGCATGATCAATTTATCTCCGTTGGTTGTGTGAACGAAACCAACCTGCTGCTTGATCGTCAGCAGCACTTTGTGGTGCTGTTCGATTGGTCCTATGCGAAATTTCATACGGACACGTTGGATCCGGAGACGCGTCGCGCGGAGATCATGGAGGCGGCTCGTGCTGTGGTTACACTCCTCGGTGGCGATCTGGAAACGGGAAGATTCCCCATCGATGATGGGAGTCCGTTTGTCCAGTACACTGATCATCTGATGGAACTCGCTCGTGGACGTCAGTACAACGCAAGCAAGGCGCACGAACGTTTCTATCAGCTCGTGGATGAGTTGTGGGAACGGAAATTCTACCCCTTCACAACGTACAACCGGTAAAAGGAGTAACGACCATGGGAAGCAACCGATTTTCACGAGCAGTATACAGCGCGACCGTCGAAACGCATGTTCCAAAGGGTGGATCTGCCACAGGAAGGGCCGAACAGAAGGCGCGAGAAACGGGGACACTGAACCCCCTTGTCGATCCGAGTGGCTACGGCGTGATTCGTCGTTCGCTGCTACGTCTCAATCAGCGAGAGGATGGTCTCTGGGAAGTCACGGTTGGCACCCCGGTGCCCATTGAGACTCGCGTCGATACGACAGGCAGCATGGGCAATAACGTGGATGTTGCTCTCCGTGTTCTGCCCGAGGCATACGAACTCTGCAGCGGGGTGCTCCCCGGCTGTGATGTGCACATGGCTACCGGCGTTTTCGGGGACGTACGCGATCGTTTCGTTCTCTGCCGTCCGCAGTTTGAGATGTTGGCCGAGAAGATCGTCGAACAGCTCACGCTGATGGTTCCGGAACGGAACGGAGGTGACTTCCCGGAGGATCCGCATTACGGACTCTTCGGAGCGGCTTATCTCACGGCGTTCTACATCAACCGTATCGGGCTCAAGAGCTACGACTTTACGGTCTCGGATGCTCCCGCGCGTGACCGGCTGGACGAGAAGACCCTGCGCCGCGTGTTCGGTGAAGAGGTGTTCAAGAAGGTGGCTGAAGCCGGTCATCAGATCAACCAGAGCGATCTGCCGAGCACGAAGGATGTGGTTCGCGATCTGCTTGATCGTGCACACGCCTTCTTCTTGCAGGTCGGCGACGAGCAACAGACGAGCACTTTCTGGTCGCATGTGTTCGGCAAGAATCGGGTGATCCTGCTGCCGAGTACGGAGTTGTTGCCCCAGGTGCAGGCCACCATCATCGGGCTCACCGAGGGCACACTTGCCTTGAGCGACGTCGAGTCGTTCTTGGTCAAGAACAACGTGCCCAAGGGGGATGCGAAAAAGATTCTCCGGTCGGTTGCCAATATTCCCCTTGGCGCCCAGGCGGCGTTGCCCAACTTCGACAGGCGCCCCAACGTCGGTGATCTCTTCCGCGAGAAGATGGATCTTTGGCCGATCAATCCAAGTGAGATCGATCCCGAGGATGAAGGGTCGACTGACAGCAAAAATAAGAAGGGGAAGAAGCAAAAGGGGCCCGACTGGCTCTAGAGGAGGTGACGTATGACTGAAAAAGTCTACGTCGTCACTGATCTCGGTCCCGGAGATGGTGGTAAAGGTGGCGTTGTTCACAGGGTTGCGACCTTGAGGGACGCGCACACCATCGTGAAGGGAGGAGGAGCGCAAGGGTGTCACGGGGTCCGCACCTCCAGAGGCGAACGCTTCGCGTTTAGCCAATGGGGGTGCGGAACGCTCGAAGGCATTCGAACGCATCTCCCGTCGCGCTTTATTGTTATGCCGGAATCTCTCCTCATCGAGGCAGACGCGCTTCGTTACGAACAGGGCATCACAAACCCCTTTCAGCTTCTCACGGTGGATGAGATGGCGTTGTGTGCAACGCCGTATCATGGGATTGCCTCGCGTCTGAAGGAAATGGCGCGAGGCAAGCAACCACGTGGAACGATTGGGACAGGGGTCGGCGAGGCTGTTCGTGATGCGGAGCGTTTTCCAGAACTCGACATTCGCGTACGCGACTTGTCGCATGTACATTTGCGGGATTTGCTCGCCAACGTTCGCGAGCAGGTCATTCTCAACTTGACCCCCATTCTTTATGGGGAATTTCTCGCGAGTGATCGTGAGGAGGTCGAACAAGAAAAAAAGCTGCTACGTGATGATCGGTTCCTCGATTTCGTGACGGAGCGATTTCGGAAGGTCGCGGAGCTTGCTCGCATCGTCGACCACCACTTCCTCGCGCGAGAGATTCTCTCGAAGGAAGGAGTCGTGGTTGTTGAAAATTCGCATGGCGTTCTCACCGATCGATTCCACGGGTTTCATCCACACACGAGTGCCCTTCGAACGTTGCCCTGTTTTACGCAGGAGATGCTCGACGAGGCAGGGTATCGTGGACAGGTGGTGAGACTCGGCGTGACCCGTGCGTATCAGATACGTCACGGGGCAGGGCCGATGCCTACGGCCGATCCGACCATGGGGGAGTGTCTTCTCCCTGGGAGCAACAAGGAGGAGAATCGTTATCAGGGCAAGGTGCGTGTTGGGCCTCTCGATTTGGTCCTGCTGCGCTATGCGCTGGCTGTCTGTGGCGGGCCTTCCGTCTTTGACGGGTTAGCGATCACCTGGTTCGATCAGATCAGGACCAACGGTGTCTGGCATGTCTGTCACCGTTACCAGAACGCGGATGACAGCACGTATTTTTCTCCGACTGGAGAGTTGCACGTTCGTCGTGGCGCCAATGAAGCACAGCTCGTTTACCAGGAAGCTCTTGGGAAGCAGCTGTTGCGTTGCACGCCAGAAATCAGCACCCAGCACCTCCACAAGGACGCGACGCAAGAGGAGCTGTATGAGCTCTGCGCCGGAGTTCTGAAGGAAGGCCTCGGTGTTCCGGTGCGCATGGTTTCGTTCGGACCTACCGAGCGAGATAAAGTCTGTAAGTAACTTTTGTCCCCCATCCTTACGAGGAGCGGGGGACGTTTTTATTTGTTGAGTTTTATGTATTTGTTGTTTATTGTGGCGGCACAATTCATTGTGCTTGTATTGCCAGATGCATCGATCCAACAGGCGTGATGAATCACGCCGCCACAAAGACGGGGAGAAAAGACAGAGAGGATTTTTATTCTTTGGAAATTTTCGGCAGAAACACTCTCCTCGCAAATAATGTTGTCGCCATTCTGCGATACCCGGAATCCCAAAACATGCTTTTTCCGTCCACCCGATCGGCATGGGGGGTGTGAAGTCCGCCTTGGGGTGGAAAAAATCGTTCATATCCTTTGTGCATCAGACGATACTGCAAAAGATCGCGTTCGAGTTCCTCGAGATAGAGTCCGCGCGCCTCGCGTCCATGCACGGTTTTCCCTTCTGCGGAAAAATAGGGCACGAGCAGCTGTTCACGTAATTTTTGAGCGGTCTCCGCGTTTCCTTCCCACGCGGCTCCGAAAAGGACATGAGTCCAGGAGCTATCACCGATGCAGGGTAATGTTGGATCTAGATCGTCTCGTACGGCTAGGCCTGTTTCCTGTTTCTCAAGCCAAAACTCTACCGCAGCTCCTTGGATTTTTTTATGAGCAAACGTTTTTTTTAACAGAGATCTTATTTTCGCCCCTTTGGCCGGCTCTGTTCCGGGTTTTACAAAAACGGCGACATCCATATCGGCTGATTCCGTCCCGTACCCCTTGAGACGCGAACCATACACAAGAACCACGGGATAGATGTAGGTCGAAAGTTCTGGATTTTTTTCAATCGCTTCAATCATTATTTTCACATCCTCGATGTCTTGATGCATGGCCTTGAGATTTTCTGCGAAAGGTCCAGCAAGCGAGGGGAGCGTCAGTTTAAGCTTACGCAGCTGTGTCGTGTCGACGATTTTTAGTGCACGCAGTCTGAAGAATAATTTTGTAAGCGCGTCTTTTGTTTCAGAAGATTCTTGGCGCCAAAGTGTCATAAGGACGGGGTGATATCGTTCGTAGAGCGTGCGCCCACGTGTTGCATCTGCCGTCGTGATCGCCTCTAGCGCCTTCCGCACCCCCTCAATGAAAGCCTGTTGTGTTGCAAGGCTTGTTTCTCCTGATTCGAATTGGGCGATTTCTTGCTCCGTATAACGCTCCTGCATGACGGCTGTTGCGATCACCTGACTTGTGGCTTCAAGCGCCACCCGCTTCTCTTCCTGTTTAAGCCAGATCACTCTTTTTTTTCTGACATCTGGGTAAGCTTCTGCGTCAATACGCGTAAATTCTTTTTGCAGTTCCTCCTGGATCGCTGGCGCGATCACAGCTTTCTCATCGTCGCTATCACCTTTGTCTGTCGCACCCGGTTCAGGCTCTGCCTCGATCAATCCAAGATCGGCGAGAACGGGAAGCGCGTCGGCGATACTTTGCTTGAGAATTTCATCATCCGCTGTTTCCAGTAATTTATAGACATGGTCGACCGATAAGATTCCCTTTTCGACGAGGCGTGGGATCAGGTGAGCCGCCTTGACGACACGCAGCGGATCAATTTCCTTTTGGGCCACTTCTGGAACATCCCCATCAACAAAATTGCCACGAACATCCTGCACAAATAGAAGATGCGTCCAGGCCGCGAGATAGGCCGAGCGAAATTTTTGGGCCGCTTGCTGTAATTTTGTCGAGGGAGGCTTCCAAGAAGTGGCTGGCAAAAATTCAAACGGAAGATAGAGAATGATGCGTTCGTAATCTCGACCGTCTTCAAGCAATGTGGCAAGATCTAAATAAAGTTCCTCGACCAGATATTCCGTCAGCAAGCCCTTGGAGATTCCCTCTTCGAGCGACATTTCCGCTCGCGGGAGATCAGCGAGGACCGCATCTAGTGTTTTATTGAGTCGTCCACGGGACTCTATCTGATGAATAAAATCAGGGTTTGTTTCGATTAGCCTAAGCCACGACCCTTCCGTCACCGGGACGAAAAAAGATTCTACGGCTGGAGGAAAGGTGACGCTTGCAGGAGGAGACTCAAAGACTTTTTCTCTCATAGAGATTCATCCCCATTTTTTCTTTAATCGTGAGCGCAAGGGCGTGCAGTTCTTCCTGTTTTTGTTCGTAATATTCCTGGGTGTTGTGGCGCGTGGAAGCAATACGTCGCAAGAGGTCGAGATACCGCATCTGAAGATGATGGACATCCGAGGGAAGATTTTTTAATAGGTTCATGTGTAAAACAGCTTGCGGAACCTGACGTAGACCGCTTGTGAGCTTGAGCAGACTTAAAATTTTTAAAATGTAGTAACTCACATCAATTTCCCACCAAAAGAATCCTTGTTTGGCGCTCGAGCAGTAGTGGTGATGGTTATTGTGCCACCCCTCGCCATTGGTGATCAACGCGAGGAAGAGTGAGTTGCGGCTGTTATCAGAGGTTGCGTAGCGACGACGCCCAAAAATATGCGCGAGTGAGTTAATAAAGAATGTTCCGTGATAGAGCAGAACGGTCGAAAGAAAAAATCCTACAAAGAGCGCGCTCCACCCGCCAAAGAACAGCACGACACAGGCAAGCAGAAATGGGG
>CAYGGQ010000038.1:8326-8638 GCA_964349535.1 uncultured Gammaproteobacteria bacterium
GTTCCGGATAGCGCGAAAAATCTTTTATGCGCGAGTCTAGGATCTCTACATTTTTTCGAGACAGAATCCACCCCACGTGGCTCCACCAAAAGCCTTTGAGTGAGGAATGGGGGTCTTGTAACGTATCAGAATAGGCGTGATGCGCGCGATGATGGCTTGCCCACCATAAAGGACCCTTTTGCGCGGCCGTGGTCGCTCCGAATGCCATCAGAAACCGCATCACACGTCCCATGTGATAGCCGCGGTGTGAGAAGTAACGGTGATAGCCCGCGGTGATAAAGAACATGCGGGTATAGTACAAGATGATGCAGA
>CAYGGQ010000039.1:0-8481 GCA_964349535.1 uncultured Gammaproteobacteria bacterium
AACCCCAGACGAAGTGTTTTTTGAGAGGGGTCTCACTTTGAACTAGAATGTAGGACGTCTTTGGGTTCCCGTCGATGGTTTTTTTGTTAACGGTTGTCTTTTTCGCGTTTTCAATTCAAACTGATTTTATCTTATGTCAGCGTCTGTTTTTGGAGTGCCTATCGAGGGCTACGGTTTACCGGAGATCGGTGCGTCTTTGGCATTGACGACCCAGGCTTGGATCGTAACGGCTAATCCAGAGATTATTTTAGAGGCACGTCGAAATCAAGCTTATGCCGATGTTTTACGACAAGCGAGCATCCGCACAGTTGATGGCTTTGGTTTGTGGCTGATGTTGCGATTTACAGGTCATAAGACGGCACGCGTGTCTGGGATCGCTTTAGCTGATCAGCTGATGAGCTTGGCGGACAAGCGTGGTTGGCGTGTTGGGCTTGTTGGTGGAGGTTCTAGCGTTGCAGAGATAGCAAAACAATCCTTAATAAAAAAATACTCGACATTACAAGTTTTGTCAGAAGAAGGTGGACAAGTGGATCGCACAGGTCAGGATGATGCTGCGGGCGAAGAAGCGAGGTATCGTCTAACGATGTTTAATCCAGAAGTACTGCTCGTGGCGTTTGGTCATCCAAAACAGGAGTTGTGGATTTCAAAATATAAAGATTCATTTCCAAATCTAAAAGTGATTGTGGGCGTTGGTGGAACGTTTGATGTGTGGGCGGGGCGAGTGAAGCGTGCGCCACGATGGATGCAGGCGGTTGGACTAGAGTGGTTGTGGCGCCTGCTTATAGAGCCAAAACGTATTCGAAGGATTTGGAATGCCGTGGTCGTGTTTCCGCTTACTTTTCTTTTCGCTTCTACGCAATCTCAATGATGGTGTGTATGCAGATGGTTTTCGTTTTGTTGTTCTGATGGCTTTGTGTGTGCCATGACCCAGGCAGCTAGCAAAGCCGTAATCGGTACGGTAAACGCCAGACCAATGGTGCCCGAAAGTGAACGCACAATTTCATCGACCACGGTGTCAAAGTTTACAAATTTAAGCCACGAACTTCCAAATTGTTGATAGAGCAGCAAAGAGGATAGGGAGGCGCCGACGTAGGCAAATACAAGGGTGTTCGCGAGCGCCGCCATGTGATCGTTCCCGATTGTCATTCCAGAACGAAAGAGCTGATACACGGAGGTTTGAGGACTCCTGCGTCGAATCTCGGCAACACCGGAAGCGATTGAAACAGCCACATCTTCTACGACACCGACGGAGGCGATGATGATGCCGGCAAAGAGCAGACCGCGAGCGCTCAACGTTGGATTATTTCCAAAGAAAAGACGATCTTCCTCGGAGGATAATCCATTGAGGTGCGCCCAGTTTGCAAAAAAGACGGAGACAGCATACGCGACAAGTGTCCCGCCGATGGTGCCGATGACCGTCACATAAGATTTTTTATTCCAGCCGGTAGAGAACGTTGTTGAAATGAGTGTCAAAACTCCGCCCAAGATAATGGCAACAGGAACAGGGTTCACGCCTCTTAAAAAGAGAGGGATGAGAACATAGCCAATCAAGGCGATGGAGATTCCGATAGAGAAAGCGACTTTAAGACCTTGCCAACCCGAGAGGAGAACCATGGTCGCAACGAAGGCGATGATGAGCCAGATAATAGCCGTCTGACGATCGTAACCTTCAATGTAAAAAGCGGCTGTGCCATCAGGGTTTGTCTGAACGAGCATGATCAATCGATCACCGACCTCGAGCGCGATCCGGTAAGGGTTCGATTCGACCTCGTTTTTTATTTCCCTTGACTGGTTTTTGAGCGGACCGGATGTAAATTTCACGCGATAGACCTCTACCTGTGATCCAGCGCCTGTTTGATCGGTCGTGCCCAACAGCTCAACATTCTCCACGATGGCTTGTTCGTAGGATTCATTTTTTTCAGCCGTTGTTGTTGGGGTGCTTGTGGTCTGCGCCGAGACGGGCAGCGCTGTGAAGCAGAGGAGGATGAGAAAAGCGCAGCGTCGAAAAAGTGACATAGTTGATCCAAGCGTAGCCTTTTAATCGCCAGTCGACAAATACGCGTCTTTTCGATAAGCTGCCAACGATTATGAACTCGTCTTCTCCTATGCGTACGCGCATTGCTCCGTCACCAACGGGGAACATGCATATCGGCACTCTGCGTACAGTGCTTTATGATTATTTTTTGGCTCGCCAATCCGGCGGACAGTTTATTCTTCGAATTGAAGACACGGATCGAGAGCGTTTGGTACCCGGCACAATGGAAAGCTTGCTCAAAACGTTTGCAACGCTCGGTCTTGATTATGACGAGGGACCTGTTTTAGCAGCGGATGGTTCAATCACCTCGAAAGGGGAATTTGGGCCTTATATACAATCGGAGCGTTTAGATGTGTATCGTGGTTACGCTGAGCAACTTCTAAAAGAAGGTCATGCCTACCCTTGTTTCTGCACGGAAGAACGTTTGAAGCAGATGCGTGAAGAGCAAATGGCTTTGAAACAAGCATCAAAATACGATCGTCACTGTTTGAGCTTGTCGAAGACGGAGGTTGACGAACGTCTTGCGCGCGGTGAGGCGCATGTACTGCGTATGAAGATTCCTGAAGGCGCCTCTTCTTTTGAAGACGGTATTCGTGGTGAGATCACTTTTCAAAATGCCGAAGTCGATGATCAAATCCTAATGAAGTCCGATGGGTTTCCAACGTATCACCTCGCCGTCGTTGTTGATGACTATTTGATGAAGATTACGCACGTGTTGCGTGGTGAAGAATGGATTTCGTCAACGCCAAAGCAGATTATTTTGCATCAGATGTTTGGTTGGACAATGCCTGTGTATTCTCACGTTCCTTTGATCCTAAACCCAGACAAGACAAAACTTTCCAAACGTAAGGGGGATGTGTCAGTTGAATCCTATCTGCAAAAAGGCTACTTACCAGAAGCGCTGATCAATTTTTTGGCATTGCTTGGTTGGAATCCTACTGATGACCGAGAGGTGTATGAACTTTCAGAATTGATTCAGTTGTTTGACCTGAAAAAGGTCAATCGTGCGGGGGCCGTCATGAACATGGAGAAGCTGAACTGGATGAATAACCATTATCTTCGCGCCATTCCAGAGGAACGTTATCTTCAAATTTGTCTTTCGGTTGTGCGCGAGTTGCATACGGACGAAGCCTTTTTGCGTCGCGCCTGTTTGATTGTGCGCGAACGTTTACAACTGCCCAGCGAGTTACCAGCACTCCTTGATTTCTTTTTTCATCAGACTTTGGAACAGGATCCAACGATGCTCGTCTGGAAAACGCAGACCAAGGAAGAGGCACGAGTACGTTTACAGACGATGCGAGATTTTTTAGCGACTCAAGAAGAAGCCTGGTTCGCGGAGGTCGTGACGATCGACGTGGGAGTACGCGGAGTGATCGCAGAACATGCATGGAGCAATGGCGAGGTGTTATGGCCGCTTCGCGTCGCGTTGTCCGGATCTAAACAGTCCCCAAGCCCATTTGAACTCCTGTTTGCCTACGGAAAAGAACGCGCGCTCGCCCGTATCGACGAAGCGCTGACGCGTCTGGCATAATAAAGAGGATGACTAAAAGCGTTCTACGACGACTCGCTGTTATTTTAGCCGTTGCTTTTTTGGTGAATGCCGGTGTGTCTTTTGCTGTCGCCGCGGCAGATCTTAAGCAGGACGTAGACGAGATTAATGCGGAAGTGAAAAGCAAACAAGATAGAGTAGACCAGTTAAACGCTGCCATTTCGCAATACAAGGCAAAAATTGTTGAACATGAGGCGGCTGTGAACTCGTTGCAAAATCAGCTTGCGTTGCTCGATAATCGTATTCAGGAAAAACAGTTTGCGGTTGAGCGCACAAAAACACAAATCGATATCGCAAACCTAGGCATTGAGAATGCGAAGCAACAGATACAGGCGCAGGGGGTCATTCTGCAGCGACGTCAGGCTATTTTGGGTGACATGGTGCGTCGCATTCAGGAGGCGCAGCGCGTGAGCGTGTTGGATATTTTGATGACACGACCTTCGCTATCCGAATTTTTTTCTCGGCTGGAAGAGATGAAACGCGTGGAACGAGATTTAAGTGAAGCGACAAAATCTGTTCGTAACGTCAAGACAGAGTTGGAGATAAAACAAAAGCAGCTTGAAGACGATCGACTCGCTTTACAAGAACGACAACGACAGCTTTCTAAGGAACAAACAACGCTTGAGGGCGATCGTTCTGCCAAAGTCTCTCTTGTAGCAGCGACGCAAAGCAAGGAAGGGGAGTTTCAGCGTATTCTCTATGAATTGCGTCAAGAGCAGCAGAGCACGGCAAGCAGCATTGCGGAACTCCAGGATCGTTTAAAAGAAAGACTAGATTCCATTGATACGGCCTTAGCAAGAGGGGACATTCTTCTCAATTGGCCGATCAAAGTCAATCGAGGTGTTTCCGCTCATTTTCATGACCCCTCCTACCCATTTCGTCATCTCTTTGAACATCCGGGGACAGATCTTCCAACGCCCGTGGGAACACCTGTGCGTGCAGCTGCCGGAGGATATGTAGCGTGGAATCGCGTTGGGAAGCAGTACGGAAACTACGTGATGGTGGTGCACCCAGGTGGTATTGCGACGATTTATGCGCATTTATCAAAATTTGCCACAGAGCCTGATACGTATGTCGAACGTGGAGATGTGATTGGCTATTCCGGGGGACGTCCTGGAGATGCGGGGGCAGGTCTCTCAACAGGACCGCACTTACATTTTGAAGTGCGTCAAAATGGGATCCCAGTGAATCCGGAAAACTTTTTGCCAGACTTAGACTAATTGCGAAAACCTCGCCTTTTGATTATGATGCCCGCGTTATGACCAAGATAAATAAAGACCCAAAAACAATTGATTGGTTCCTGAACCATGCGGTAGAAAAGGTGTATCCAACGCGCGAGGCTTTGAAGGACCGTTTAATGAACGGAAAGTCGTTGACGGTCTATCTGGGAATCGATCCCACGGGTCCAACCTTGCATTTAGGGCATGTCATCCCCATGCAGAAATTAGAAGAACTGCAGGCTCTGGGTCATAAGATCATTCTTTTGATCGGTGACTTTACCGCCATGATTGGGGATCCGACGGATAAAACGGCAACGCGAAAAAAATTGACGCGTGAAGAAGTCTTGGAAAACTGCAAGCTCTACCAAAAACAAGCTTCACATTTTTTGAAGTTTGATGGAGCTAATCCAGCCGAACTTCGATTCAATAACGATTGGTTGGGCAAAATGTCTTTTGGAGATGTGGTTGAGCTCGCCTCGCATTTTACGGTGCAGCAGATGTCGGAGCGAGATATGTTTGAAAAGCGTATCGCTGAAGGAAAACCTGTCCATCTTCACGAATTTCTCTATCCACTGATGCAGGGCTACGACTCCGTCGCGATGGACGTGGATTTGGAGATTTGTGGAAATGATCAGACATTTAACGCGCTCGCGGGTCGCACGTTGATGAAAGAGATGAAAGGCAAGGACAAAGCCGTGCTCACGACAAAACTTCTGGCCGACCCTACGGGTAAAAAGATGGGAAAGAGCGAGGGGAATATGATCGCACTGACGGACAGTCCAGAAGACATGTACGGCAAGGTGATGAGTTGGACGGATGAGATGATCGTGCCGGGATTTGAAATTTGTACGCAAGCGACAATAGAAGAAGTGGCGGAGATCAAAAAACGAATGAAGGCGGGTGAAAATCCAATGATCTTTAAGCGTGACTTGGCAGAACGAGTTGTCGCATGGCTTTGTGGTGTCGCTGCGGCCAAGATGGCGACGGAAGCGTTTACAAAGGTGCATCAGCAAGGCGAACAGCCGGAAGAAATGGAGGAAATCGCCGTGGGTCAAAAAACGATGACGCTGGTAGACGCGTTGACGCATGCTGGTCTCGCTGACTCAAAAAGTGATGCGCGTCGTCAGATTGAACAAGGGGGCGTGAAGGTTGATGGAAAAGTCGTGGATGATGCAAAGGCGATGATTGAGGTTACGCGCGAAGGACTTGTCCTACAAAAGGGCAAGCGACATTTTGCTAAACTTATTTTAGCTTGAGTATGGAAACCGCCTGGCAGTATTGGACGCGCGATATCGCGAAGCGTCTTCGTCAACAATTGGATCAGACGATAAGCGATCAAGATCTGGTCGTTCCTCCGGACGCATCTCTGGGCGATATTTCTTTTCCTTGTTTTAAACTGGCGAAGGAACAAAAAAAGTCGCCAGCGGAGCTTGCAAAAAAAATCGCGGAAAGTTTTACGATTCAAGGAGCGGAGTTCCAGTCCGTTACGTCGGCTGGACCTTACGTCAACTTCACTCTGGCTATCGGTGACGCTGTCCATCGCATCGTTCGAGATATTGAGACGACGGGGGTGGCGTACGGTTCTTCCAACCTAGGGGCGAAACAAAAGATGCTCTTTGAGTGTTACAACCCAAACACACACAAGGAAATTCATGTTGGGCATTTGCGTCATTTGATTTTGGGTGTTTCGTTGACGCGCATTCTTCGATCAACAGGTTGGGATGTGGTTGCCATGAGCTATCACGGGGATGTTGGAGCGCATGTCGCCAAGGTGATGTGGCATTTGGTTAAGCAAGCCGGGTTCGCGCTGGAAGGCTTATCGTTAACACAGGTTGACCAGATCGTTACTTCGGTTCAGCCAAACGATCGAACAGGGGCTTTTCTGGGTCATTTGTATACGGATGCGACAACAAAACTCGCAGAGGATGACACGTTACAAAAAGAAATCTCTTTTGTGCAGAATCAGCTTGAGGCACACGCCGAGGCTTGGGAACACTTGTGGCAAGAAACAAGACGCTGGTCTGTGGAAGAAATGAAAGTCATTTTTGACGAGCTCGGCGTGATGATCGATCGTCAGTACTTTGAATCCGAGGTCTATGAACGAGGGTTGGCGATGGTTGAAGAGTTGTTGACGACTAAGGTCGCTAAGATGAGCGAGGGAGCGGTCATTGTCGATCTGGAAGATGTGAAACTCGGTGTGTTTCTCATTCGTAAATCAGATGGTGCCTCGTTATACGCCACGAAGGATTTGGCACTTGCGGAACGGAAGGATCAGGAATATCCCAAATGGGATCGGAGTTTGTATGTTACGGACACGCGTCAATCGTTTTACTTCAAACAACTGTTTGAGACGTTGAGGCGCATGGGAGATTCAAGACATCGCGAACATCTTGGTTATGAGTTTTTGATTTTGAAAGAGGGCGCGATGAGCAGCCGAAAAGGTAATATCGTGACGTACGTCCAGTTCCGTGACGCGGTCGTTGATTATGCGCGCAGTGAAATACTGAAGCGCCATCCGGATTGGACAGAAGGCAAAGTCGTTCATGCCGCATGGGCGATTGCTCAGGCGGGTATTAAATTTGGTATTTTGAGGCAAGACAATGACAAAGTTTATACGTTCGATCTTGAGCAAGCGTTGTCGTTTGATGGAGCGACCGGACCGTATTGTCAGTACGCCGCCACGCGTCTTGCGGCAATTTTGCGTAAAGCGAAGTTCAGGGTTTCCTCGCCTGAGGCGCAAAAAGACGCGGACCTTTCGAGAGCATTTGATCACCAGACCGAAAAAATGTTAGCCCTGACCCTTGCTTCCTTTCCACGCGTCGTCGAAGCAGCGTCGCGTGATTTGCGACCGGCGCTGATTGCACAGTGGTGTCTTGAAGCGGCGCAATGCATTAATGAATTTTATCGAGATGTTCCTGTTTTGGACTCAAAGGATGATCTTTTGGAAGGAAGACTGCGCCTAGCAAGCGCGGCGCGTCAAGTATTGGGCCAAGGTCTTGATCTTTTGGGCATCCCACTACCTGACGAAATGTAGCCTTTATGTCATGATCTGAACCATATGTTTAACAACCAAAAATCAGCAGAGCGTTTTTCGAGTGAGGAGATGCGTCGCCCGGGCACGGGGGGCGGTACGACGACGATTGCAGCCGGTGTAAAGGTCGAGGGAGAGTTTACAAGTCAGGGGGACGTTTTGATTGAGGGAGAGGTTCACGGAACGCTCGTGGCGGGTGGTATGTTGACGGTGGGCACAGATGCAAAGATTAAAGCGGATGTGAAGGCAGGGGATGCGCTCGTTGCCGGTGTCGTGGAAGGAAACCTGCTTGTGGCAAAGCGATGTGAAATTAAAACATCGGCAAAAGTGTTTGGCGACATTTCGGCGGACACGTTGGCGATTGAAGCGGGCGCGCAGTTGTCCGGCCGCGTTCAGATTGGAATGAAAACGGCAACGGAACTTTCACCGTCAACGAGCGGACGACGCGCAAAAGCGGAACCGGTGCCTTTGGAAGCCTAGCGCGTTGATACTCATCCGGTATGAATCCGGCCTTCGCTTATATTTACGACGATTATTTATCCGATCGTCGTTTTGAGCGAGAGTTGGGGAATTTGGAAACGGAATTGGCGCGCCGAGGGATCGAGGGTCGTGCCGTGCGTCTCGCGATGTTTAGAAGCGCGCAGGA
>CAYGGQ010000040.1:0-8460 GCA_964349535.1 uncultured Gammaproteobacteria bacterium
CGGTGATAGCCCGCGGTGATAAAGAACATGCGGGTATAGTACAAGATGATGCAGAGGAGAATGTCTGTGGTTCGGGCCCCAGTCCAGATCACACCGAAGACGGCCAGGTGCATGAGGAAGAACGGGGTCGAGCGGATCCAGTGGATGCGCTCTAGATAACTGTTTGAATCTTGACTCATGCTAACAGCATAGCAGAAGTGATTGCGTTGCCAAATTGCACGATCGCATCGTTTATTGATAAATCAATACAACCTTCATTTGGCTTACCTTCAGCCCCTTGTCGCCACCTGCATACCGCGCGCCAATTTCTAAAACGGTGTTGGAATCAACAAGGATATTTGTCGCCTCCGCGTGATTCACGAGGGAGTAATTGATATGGTCGCTCAGGCCATTTTCGCCGACATCCGACCCTACGCCATTGTTGAACCCGTACCAGAGCTTTAATGTACTCGAAGTTCCAACGGTACCATAGTACGCTGCAGCACAGGCGTAGACATCTACGGAAGTAATGGTCTTTCCATAAAGGGTTGTGAGAGGCAAGGCGACTATGTATTTATCCATGTCTCCAACATGCGTGGTGTAGTTATAGTCGGCATCGTTGTTACAGGGGACATCGTCTATATTTTTATAGTGGGACGTGTCACCAGAGAAGCTCCATGCAAGCGTCGTGCCATCGCCGGTTGGATAGAGGGTCATGCTTGCCGCAGACACGGGTTGAACAAACAAGAGTGGGGTGATCGTGATGAGGGATAATACAGCGAGAACACGAAGGTGAATCTTTGAGTATGTCGGCATAGGATGAGGAGAGGTGATTAAGACAAAAAGAGTATACCAGAAGCTAGGGAATCTATTAAGTTTTTTGTGTTATGATACTTTTCTATGCTTCGTTTTCTTGAACGCGAAGGCATGAAGTTCGCCTATACGCTGCGCGTGAGTTCACGCGCAAGACATGTTCGTTTATCTATTCAGCGTGACGGTCAGGTGCTGCTTACGTTGCCACGTCACGTTCCTGAACACATGGGTCAATCTTTTCTGCTTCAGAAGTCAGATTGGGTTTTACGGAAGATGGCGATTTGGAAACGACGACCAGCGCAGATGCGATTGAAAGGAACGCGGCAAGAGTTTGTCGCCCAAAAGACGGAAGCGCTGACGTTTGTTCAGGAACGCATACAGGTGATAAATGCCGTGTATGGGTTTACGTTTGCACGCGTCACCGTGAAGAATATGAAAACGCGGTGGGGGAGTTGTTCGCGTCAAAAGAACATGAATTTTCATTATAAGATTGCCGTGCTCCCTCGTTCGTTGGCAGACTATATTATTACGCATGAACTGTGTCATCTGACAGAACTCAATCATGGACCACGGTTTTGGCGACTGGTCGCGCAAACCATGCCAGACTATCGTCTAAGAAAACGCGCGTTACGAGGCTTTGCGCTTGCCTAAACCGATCGTTTCTGGTTTAATGAGGCACTTTTCCCTATGGATCAAGGCAATGTCATTATTCGTTTTAGCGACGTCTCGTATCATCATGATGAGGATCATGCGATTTTAGATCAGGCGAGTTTTTCGGTACGTGAAAACGCAAAGATTACTTTGATGGGACAAAACGGCGCAGGGAAGAGCACCATCTTTAAGTTGATGACGGGCGTGTATAAGCCACAGGAAGGCGGCATTCATATTCGCCAAAACGCGACGATCGCGACGGGTCACCAGGTGATGCCACGCGAAAGAATGGAGGACACCGTCTTAGCATTTTTTGAACAGGCGTTTCCCGAAAAAATGTACGACATCGAACGTCGTATCAAGGATGTGCTTGAAGTTGTTCATCTCTCCGCGCCGCTTGATAAAAAGATCAGTTCTTTTTCTGGTGGTCAGCAGGCACGGTTGCTGTTGGCATCGGCGTTGATTCAAGAACCGGACATTCTATTGTTGGATGAGCCGACGAATAATTTAGATAAAGAAGGGATTGAACACCTCACGGGTTTTTTGATGATGTATCCAAAAACGGTGCTGGTGATTTCTCACGACGCGGATTTTTTGAACGCGTTTACCGAAGGCGTCCTTCATCTGGATGTCTTTACGCACAAAGTTGAGCAGTACGTTGGTAACTACTTTAATGTGATCGAGGAGATCGCGGCGCGGCTTGAACGCGAACGCATGAAGAATGCAAGGTTATTGAAAGATATCCAGGATCGTAAAGATAAGGTCAATTTTTTTGCGAACAAAGGAGGGAAGATGCGTAAATTGGCGAGTAAGTTGCGTGACCAGATCGACGTGGCAGAAGAAGAGATGGTGGATGTTCGAAAAGATGATAAGACGATTCGTGATTTTTTAATCCCCGCGCAAGAGTACGCGGACGCCGTTTTGAAGATCACCTCCGTGAAGATTATCAAAGACCATCAGCCTTGGCAGGCCGAAGTGGATGTTCGTTTACGTCGAAAGAATCGTCTGCTTATTTCCGGACCCAATGGGATCGGAAAGAGCACCTTGTTGCGATCGATCGCGGCAGGGGAGGAGGGAACCCAGATCGGAGAAGGCGTGCGTGTTGGTTATTACCGTCAAGATTTTTCTGGTCTCAATTTTGATGAGGTCGTCTACGACTCTTTGGAAGCCATGATGTTGGAACCGTCCAATGAAAAATTGCGAGCCGTGGCGGCAGAATTTTTACTAACATCTCATTTATTAAAAAATAAGATCGGCTCTTTGTCAGAAGGTCAAAAAGGTTTGTTGTGTTTTGCTCGTTTCGTCCTGCAAGAACCAGGGCTTCTGATTCTAGATGAGCCAACCAACCATATCAATTTTCGTCATTTACCCGTCATCGCAAACGCCCTTGAAGCGTACGAAGGAGCCTTAGTGCTCGTGAGCCACGCCCCAGAGTTTGTGAGCCAAATTCGTTTTGATGAGAGAATGGATTTAAGTGAGCTGCGCGCGGAACCGTTGGCTTAGTGTTGCGCAGCGATGCTTTCTCCCGCGAGATGTCCGGTTGCCCAGGAAGCCTGTAGGTTGAATCCGCCCGTATAACCATCCACATCAAGAATTTCTCCCGCAAAATAGAGACCTGGACAGATGTTTGATTCCATCGTTTGAGGGTCGACTTCTTGAAGACGAATCCCGCCGGCAGTCACAAATTCATCGCCAGCACCACGTCCAATCACGGTGAGGGGAATATGCTTTAGCCAAGCGATAACGCGAAGAAGATCTGTTTTTGAAATTTCATTTGCTCGTTTTTCTGGTAACGATACTTCTTTCAGAAGAACATCTGTTAATGATTTTGGAATGAGCATACTAAGAACGTTCGCAAAACTTTTTTTTCCGTGTTCCTGGATGTAGTCCTTGCTCTTTTGAAGAAGATCTTCTTGGGTCTGATCGGGAAAGAGGTCAATGGAAAGCATGAGCGGTTGTTTGTCGTCATAAGCTTCAAAAGCCACCAACGAGGAAAGCGCGAACACCGCCGGTCCGCTGACTCCCTTGTGTGTAAAGAGAAAGGGGCCGGTAAAAGAAAAGAGCTTGTCGCGTTTTGTAGAAAGGGTTGCTTTGTCGAATGATAAACCGGAGACAGAGGCTGGCCACGTCTCCCGTGTAAAGAAAGCGTTAAGGCTTGGAGCGAGAGGTGTTAACGAATGACCGAGGGATTGGGCGAATGCGTACCCATCTCCCGTGGAACCGGTATGACGATAGGCCTGCCCTCCCGTGGTGAGTACAAGTGCGTCGCTCACGAGAGGAGCGTCTTGATTTTTTAGAAAAACATGAAATCGGCCGCCCACTTTTTCGACGCGCGTGGCAGCAGCTTTGAGAAGAGTGTGGATACGAGGATTGCGAAAATATTTTTCAAAAACACGTACAACATCTTTTCCGTTATCAGATTGTGGAAAGACGCGTAAGTCATCTTCTATTTTTAAAGGAACGCCCTGCTCTTCAAACCAGCCATAGACTGCTTCCGGTGGAAAAGCGTACATCGCGGAAGAAAGAAACTTGTTACCGCGTGGATATTTAGAGAGTACCGTTTTCACGTCTTGAATTCCGGTTGTGACATTGCAGCGACCCCCTCCAGAAATAATTACTTTTTTACCAAGGCCGTCGTTTTTTTCAACCAAAAAAATCTCCGCGTCTGGATCGGCGCTTTGGAGAGTCGCGGCAGCCATGAGGCCGGCTGCGCCACCGCCAATGATCGTTACGGTCATAGTCAGGGACTTTACCGCAGATTTCCTTTCTCTGCTATGTCAGTCCAAAAATGACAGGAACAAATGCGATTGGAGACAGATTATGGTATCCTACTATTATTCTATGTCCGTAGAGAGTGCCTTTCGTTCGCGTAAAGCGCAGCCAACACCGGAACGGGTGGTGGCTGGAGAGCCGCCTTTGGAGTCTTTGGAAAAAGAAAGGGGGAAAACGGACAGCTTTGATTATTTTTTTCGTGCCGTCAGAGAGGGGTTTATTAGTTCACCCCAAGAACTTCGCGCACGCCTAAATCCTAGATTTAGTTATACAAATGGACGCACGATTCTTGTTGACAATAACGATCAGACCATTCTTGGGAGGAATGGCTCAGCGATTCCTGAAACGGAAGTTTCGCAAAGTAAAAAAATTCGATCAGAAGACCAGATTTTAACGCTTACGCGACTCTGTCTTTTTTCGAAAGAAACGAAAGAAAATTTAAGTAAGGCTCTTAATGAGGTTGGCTCGATCGCCTATTTTTTTAGAGCACTCGACATTCGTCGTTTCGGTTCACCCCAAGAATTTCGTGCACATCTAAATCCTAGATTTGGGTATGTAAATGGACGCACGATTCTTGTTGACAATAACGATCAGGCCATTCTTGGGAGGAATGGCCAAGCGATCCCTGAAACGGAGGTTTCTCTTTCTAAAAAGGTGGGTGACAGGAGAATTCAGAGTGAGCTGGGTGTTATCAGTACAAAGATGAGTGGATGGAGTACGTCAGAAAAGCAAGCGGCGGATTTGTTGGATAGAACCGCCTACCATAGACGATCAATCATTCAGGGGACAGTCAGTTCACCCAAAGAATTTCGCGCACGCCTAAATCCTAGATTTAGTTATACAAATGGACGTACGATTCTTGTTGACAATAACGATCAGCCCATTCTTGGGAAGAATGGACAAGCGATTCCTGAAACGGATGTCGCGCAAAGTAAAAAGGTGATGGATCCCGAGGAAAGACGCTTGCTTGAAGAACTCTATTTTTTAACGAGAGACCCTTCGGTTCCCGAGGACCTTAGGCAGAATCTGATACGTCATCTTGAAAAGGGTGAGCGAGAGTCGCGGGAACGCATGACCGAGGTGATGCAGGCTTCGGGTACGGCACCGCTATGGCGTGCGCGCATTGACACCCTCCTTGACGCGATGGCAAAGATGGATCGCCAAGCAGCATTAAAGAAAAGGTTTTACACGGTGGTGAACAAGCCAGAGGGCAGAAGTTTTGAGAATGTGCAGGAGATGTTCGCTGGGTACAATCAGCAAGACGTGGACGATCAGACGCTCGTCCAGGAGCTTTCTCGTGAAGCACTTGTGTGGAGACGATTAGCTCTCTGTTGCGAATTTATCAACGAGCTTTCAAGAACCACGCAGCGCGAACGGGACTTCGACGCCGTGTTGCGTATCTTGACCCCTCTTTTTCAATCGCCGGATCCTTCAGATCGTGAGATCGCGCGTTTATTGATGGAGACGGCGTATCAGCTAGAAACGGCGACCTATCAAGCCTCCGTTGATCGTCAATTGTCGGACGTCGCAAACGGAAAGGAGATCTTTCAATATATCAATAATCTACCCGTGCGACCTACGGCAGATACTACGGACTATACGGAGTTCAATCGAGGACTAAAGGATACGGTCGCGACGATCGTGGTACAGCTTGAGCGCAATCGTAGACGAAAGACAGCGAACGAAATTCGTGGATTATTTCCCAACGCGCGTTCCATAGATATTCTCAAAAAAATTCAGGATTTTCCTTCTGAAACAGACGAAGACATTGCCATGAAGGAACAGTTGTTGGATCTCTATCGTTCCTACGTTGCTTCGGAACGACCGGATATTTTTGATGCGACCTTTAAGGGAGAAATTGTGACGCGGATGCAGGAAGAGTTGAAAGAGCGGCATCGTTCGCCTGAACTAGGAAATAATATGGAAGCGTTTCGCTATTTGCGAGGACGTTTTCGGGAAACGCTGTTTCCTTTAGGCGAAGTTTTTCGTGATGATCCACGCACAAAAGATGCCATGGATTCCATTTTGCGCCCCGTGCAGGTGGAGGGCAGGCGCGTCAATCCGGCGATACGATATATTCAGCGCATTAAGGAGTTGGAAAAACAGCGACCTCTTACAGATATTGAGCGTACCTATTTAGAGTCGATTGAGCTTTTGTCATTGTTTAGCCCGTACATGATTGCGATTGCGAATGCGGACGAGGGGGTCGCACTTGAATATTTGAACCACCATTTTGAACGGTTGTCAGATAAAACAGCGCGGGAGTTACAAGATGGCGACTATGTGCCATTGCTTCAAATAGGTTTGGGGCCAAACGGTCTCGCAGCCTTAGGAGAAGTTGCGCGCAACAATCCAGTGTTGGCATCACAAATGTTGGTTGTAGACGAGGGCGAATTACCGGGCGGGCCGTTTGCTGTGCCGCGAGGACCTGCCTGGGAATTGAACAGTGCAAACAAACGAGGGGGCGCGGAGGTTGTATTGACCGCGGCTCCTGGTGAAAATGAGTTAAAGACGATTCGTTCGTTTGGTAGTCCGGCGACGCGTTGGTATCCAGGCGAACGCTTACCAAAACAGGATACGCGCGCTGGAAGCATCAACACAACCGTTGATTACATGATTACACCGGATGATTTATCGATTACGCGATATCCGACAAACGAGGAGTTGCACCTTGTGTTGTCTTTGCAAGCCGCGCTGTTGACAAAACGCATGCTGCTCAAGACGCGCGTAAAGAAGGTTGAGCCAAATACGGACACGACGGTGAAAGGAAACAAAATCGTCACGCTTGAGATTGAGGAAGCCAATGGCCAGAAAAGAACGATTCGTATTCGTACAGATGGGGAATTTGTGATAGCGGGTCTTGGAGAGTCGACCTATGGGTTCCCGTTTCAGGGGAGTCGAGCAGAAAAAGTGGTGGAGGCACAAAAAGAGAGTAAGGGGTTCCCTAAACTTTCAAAAACACTGGAGACTTTTCGCGCGTTATCAAAAAGAGCAGGGGAAAAAAAGTCGCCGGGAAGAACGATGGTGATTTATGGCCGGGGAAATTCTGCGGATACGATTATTGAAAACGTGAGCAGTATTTTTCAATCCGATAATCCTTTGGTTCGAGATATCACGAAAGTGTATTTGATTGCTGACGGTGATTTGAGCGCGCGTCCGCGCTATGCTGCCATTAGCGACCTCAAGCCCCGCAACGGGCGTGGCAATCTCATTGAACAGGTCCGCGCGCGCGTGACGGATGTCGATTTTGCGACGCAGAAGGGCAAAGTAGAGGAGCGTCAACTCGTGTTGCTCGATGAACGTGGCCAACGCATTGCCGATAGCGAGGGAAGACCCATCATGGCAGATTCCGTCGTGGCGGCAACAGGTTTTCGTTCTAACCTAAACGATGTGTTTTCGGCTTACTTAAACAAGGGGCAGTCATTCCAAAGTGAGGGCTCTGCTGAACCATTGGAAGCACTAACGCTACCAACAGATCCAGATGTACCGGTAGCCGATACGCTCAAGGCAGACCCAGACATTCTTTTTTTAGGAACCGCCTCTAAACCCCGTTTTAGCTCCGTTGCAAAACTTGCGCAGCTGCCAGCACCGGCACGAGAAGCGCTGTTACGAAACGGTGCAGAAAACGCGGTGGCGATCGGTTTTCGTGCCCCAGACACACAGGCGGCCGTGAATATTTGGTTGAACTCGCGTGACACGGTATTAGACGAGACTTCAACAGAAGAAAGAGTGAAGATCGCAAACGCCGCTGGTCCCGTGACGTCGAGCACCGAGATTGCGATACCGAATAGAATCATGAAAGATGATCGTGCGATACCAAACAACATCAGTTCTGAAACGCTGCTGTTGTCCCCGTTGATTGCCTACGAGCTCGCCAATCGTATTCAGCTGCTTACATCCGCAAAAGACAAGACCCCTTATCAGGGTGAGATACGATTTGAAGTAAGTTTTGACGCAGAAAACGATCTATTTGAACTACAGTTTAAGGCGGGCAAGCTGCGCTCGATTTCTCAAGATTTATTTGAAGCTGTATCAGCAACGCTCGATGATACCTATGTGCAGCGTTATACCTTGAGTGCTCTTGCGAGACGCCGTCGAAACCCTCGTCTAGAAATCGTGCTCGCTTTCAACAAGGGCGTGGTTGATCCGCGGAATACGTACGTTCAGGAAATGTAGACCCTTCTATGTCTTTTGAGCATCATGGGATCGCGCGTCAGGAACGCTCATTCGATCAGCAGTGCGCAG
>CAYGGQ010000041.1:0-8302 GCA_964349535.1 uncultured Gammaproteobacteria bacterium
TCCCAATTGTGGACGGTTCGCTTCGTGTTGAGTGCCAGATCGAGCCGTTGTATGTCTACAACGGGGAGACCAAGCAGCACGACTTCAAGGGCTATCGCGTGACCTACGGGATGCGATTCCAAAGCCCAGCCGTCAATATGGCTTCGGAAATCCAGGATCGACTCACAAGCCTTGATAAGGCACGCGTTGAGCCTCCGAATTTCAAAGTCAACGACCTGACGGCTCTACAAACGGAGGCGTTCAAGGATGCGCGCAAACGTGCGCAAGCGCGCTTTGCCGCAGAATGCGATGCGTTTGGGATCAAGGATGATGAGTTCGACGTGTATTCTTGGGAGGCTCGGTACGACGAGTCCCAGTCTGCTGGGGCTCGTCCCATGGCAGCGCAGTCTGTCGGACATTCACGTCGCATGAGTTTGTCGGAGCCCAGGAGTGAGGGACCGGAGCCGGTTCAACTGGAATCTGGGATCGCGACCATTTTTGTCAACCTCTCCGTCGTCTACGGGAAGAAGTAGGCGTAACTTTTTGCCACCAGCCTTAATAGAGGTTGGTGGTTTTTTGTATAAAAACAAGCTCTCAAGTGAGAGCTTGGAAGAAAGCTATGAGGAGGAGAGCTTATGGTCTTTTCAAATGGTTTATTATTCTTCGATCAAACGCGGGATACGATCAGCGAGAGCAAGCAGATCTTGGTTGCTGAAGACGGGACGTTCGATCCGTTGCCAGCTTGAGTCCAAGCGCTCGAGATCCCAGGGGATGACGGTGCGTACCCAGTCAAAATGCGCGGAGACGTGTGTTGGGTTTTGAGGGTCTCGCTTGGTGTAGTGAACGATCTGGCAGTTCGCGAACGAGGATTCTGGCAAACGGTCGCGTTCGTTGTAGATCCAAGGCGGGATGTCTTCCACGATGGCACGCAGTGCTCGCATCGTGCGCCCGTGTGTCACGAGCAGAATCGCACCGGGTTCAGGCAACGTCTTCAGTTCTTGAAAGAGGTCGGCACGAAGGCGATTGACGACATCAGCGATCGATTCACCCGCGGGCGGTCGCCAGTGGAAGGGGCTACGGATGGCCTGCTGAATGTATTCCGCGAAACGTTCCTGGCGCTCATGCTCCGCCAACGGATCAAGCAGTCCTGCTTCGCGTTCACGCAAGGAGGTGTTGATGACCCAGCGGACGTTTTCGAGGTTCAGGTGTCCGGCCGTTTCCATAGCGCGAACATAATCGGATACGTAGGCGCGTTGGAAAACCAGCTTTTGTTGCTTGAGCCATTGGCCCGCGCTCACAGCCTGTTGAATACCGCGCGGGAGAAGACGATGGGCAGAAGTATGACGCTTGCGGAAGGTCTCGGTGTAGAGCGAGTGGTCGCCCTGCTGCTGCGATCGCTCCTGCGCCTGATTACTTTCGGCGCGACCGTGACGTAGATGGACAAAATCGATGACGTTTTTCATGGATGCTCCTTTCGGGTTGTGAAGGTTCGATTCGTATCTTCAGAATAAGGGAACCAGATTTTTTTGTCCTAAAAATACTACAGATGTGTACTCGTCTAAGCTAAGTACTTGATTTTATTTGAGTTTTATGGTATTTTATAGGGGATTATTGTTGTACTAAATTTCATACGCTTATGAAAACCAAAGAGATTTTGCAGAAGATTGGGCTTGAACCTGAACAGAGTCGTATCTACCTCGCCCTACTGAAGTTGGGTCAGGCGGGTATTTCTGACATTGCAAAAACGACGGGACTCTATCGCCCTGCGATCTATCATCATCTGCCGTTGCTCATAGAGCGTGGTCTTGTATCGCAGGCGGAGAAGGGGCGTCGCAAGGTTTTTGTTGCGGAGTCTCCGGAGCATCTTGCGGATGTGGTGAAACGTCTTGGAGAAGAGGTACAAAGCGCGCTCCCAGAATTGTTGGCGGCGTATCGAGGGAATCAAGCGCAACCCATGATTCGTTACTTTCAGGGTGCGGATGGTTTGCGGAGTGTGTATGAGGATTTACTGCGGACGGTGAAAAAAGGGGATGTCGTGTATCGGTATGAGTCACCGAAGGATCATAAAAAATATGGCAAGTACATCCCGCGTGAATATTTCGACCGTATTTTAGATCAACGTGAGGTGGATTGGTTGATTATCACGAACAAAGCCACCCGTGCACGCAAAACGAATCGTATGGAACGAGTTTATAAAACCGTTCCCTTAGAAAGTGACCAGTTTATGTACGATATTTCACAATTTATCTACCGAGACCGAGTCGCGTTCATTGATTATCAAAGTGAAACAGCCTCGATTATCGAAAGCCCGACGTTTGCTGATTTTCAGCGCAAGATTTTCAAATTATTGTTTGATCGGCTGTAAAGAAAAACCCGCCTTGCGAGAAGGCGGGTTGTCATGAGAGGGTGTCAAAAGGAGCGGAATGATGAAGGATGACAGGGGAGCTTTACCACCCACGACCCCCTCCCCATCCTGCAGGAAGACGCTGCTCTACCGTTTTACTCCAGGCGAGCAGCAAGATGTTCACTCCACGGATGATGCAGTCCGTCGATCCACAGACCAGGGCTTCATGTTGTGGGGGATGCTCCCCTTGGATGTGGAGAGCGGTTGGGGCTGGTGTTCGGGTTTTGCAGCAACAAGCCTCCTTCTTCTCATTGTCCTTCATGACGATCATGGGCATGGGTCTCTCCTTGTTTTCCCTATCCCTATCTATAACACAGCAAGCAAAAATGTCAATGGAAGATCCAGAGGGGGATGATGCTTTGTTGACTTCTTTTCTGTTTCTTGTTAGGTTTTCTTTCGCACTTTGTTTCGTCACTCCGAACAAACATCCAACTCTCAACCGCGAGGAAACAATGGAGATCACGAAGATTTACCTCGGTGATGGGTACGAAATGAAAACGCGCATGCGTGAAGCGCTCAAGGAGGAACGTGAACCGTTGCCAGTGCAAAGCGAGCTCTTAGCTCGCATCAAGGAGTTTCCTTACAAAGCGCTGGTCGCCGCTTCGCTTTCGCATCATTTGAGCTTTGATGCGGCTTTCGTTGCGATGTGCTATGCCCTGCGGGCATCAAACCGATTTTTGGCAGAACGCTATTTTGGTGGATGCGATGATTTTGGTCCAGAAGGCAATGCCTTGGCCGCACGCGAGATGCTGTCTGGACTTGCGATGAAGGAGGCATGGTCAGGGCTGACGCCTGATGAGGTGGCTGGTTTTGTCACGGCAACGATGCTCGATATCGTACGATTTCCTTCGTACGGCCCTCGCGTCATCGAGACGTGTGGCATGGGCGGCGATCGCGGCATTCTGGTCAATGGCGATCCGCGACCGCGTAAAACGGTCAACAGCTCAACGCTGTCCGCGCTCGTGCTTGCGACCCTTGGCATCAAGACGGCGAAGCACGGCTCCTACAGCAACACTTCAGCGGTGGGTTCCACGAATGCCATCGAGCGATTTGGCGCGGTTGTGGACATCCCCTCCGTGCGGGTACAAGCGCGCCTAGCCGAAGAGACGTTTCACTACACGGATGCGCACGCATGGAAAACGGTGCATGACCTTTCCCATCTCGAACCAAGGCGTGAAACTATCAATCACGTCGTTGGACCGATGACCCCTCCCGTTGCGTCCGGGACGCGGTTGGATAAGGTGATTGGGGTCAATGAAAAGATGCGTCCGGATGTCGTGGCCCAGGCTTACGAGATCTTGCATCGGAAGGGGATTTTTCAAGTCGGAAACGTGGCAGTTGTGAGCGGGCTCTCGGAGCAGATCACGAGAGAGCAGTGCGCGGTACACGATCGTTTGAGGGAGCACATCGTCCTGGATGAGCTTTCGCCCATCGCTTCTGCGGTCGCATTGGTGCAGAAGGGGAAGTTCGTCGGCACGTTCGTGTTGACCCCCAGCCACTTTGGAGCAACCTTTCCGAATGTGCAGGCTCCTTTCATCGCGAACGATGAGACGACGATTTTTCAAGCGAATCTTGCTACGCTCGGTGGCGTGGAAGATGAGCGTCGTCTTGTGGAGCTGGTGGCCATGAATGCAGCGCTTGGGCTCTATCTCGTTGAAGCGATGGACGATGACCGCGAGCTCGCTGAACAGGGGCCTTCTCCCGATGCGCTCAAGGCTTGCTATCGTAGGTGCCATGCGGCGCTCACGGAAAAGCGGGTCCTTGCGTTTACTCAAGCTTACGTTGAGTTGACGAAGAACCTTTCGAATCTGTAGTTGAATTCTTTTGGAGCGTTGCTTGACGGCAACGCTCTTTTTAATCATTGTGATGAGGAACGTTATCCTTATATGAAACCCCTCCCATTTCGTCCCCGCGGTGTCATCGGCATGGTTCATTTTTCCGCGCTCGAGGGCGACCCTGCATTTGAAGGCATGGATGTCGTGTACGATCGCGCTCTGCAAGATTTGAATGCACTCCTTGCCGGTGGGGTGGATGTTGTCTTGTTTGAAAATAATTTTGATAGTCCAAAATTTGAACGTTTGCCTCAAGCTCAAGCCGCGCATTTTGAAGATTTGATCAAAAAATTGACGCCACACACGCCCGTTCCTTGGGGGGTTGTCCCTTTGTGGAATGATTACGTATTAGGTTTTCGGTTATGCAAAACCTATGGTGGTTGCATGGTACGTGTTCCTGTTTTTGTGGATACTGTCGAAACGACCTATGGGATATTTGAAGGTCATCCAGAGAAAGTTTTTGCTGCGAGATCCGCATTTCAAGCCGATGATGTGTTGTTGTTGGCAGATGTTCAGGTGAAGCACGCGAAGCTGGTTGTGCCACGGCCGTTTCAAGAGTCCTTGCAAGACACGATCAATGCAGGCGCAGACGCCGTTGTCATTACCGGAGAGTGGACAGGTCAGCCGCCAACGTTAGAACAGTGTGTACAAGCGCAAGAAATCGCTCGCTCCAAGGCGTACGTTTTCGCCGGAAGTGGCATTTCCTTTGATAATCTTCCCACGTATTTACCTCATCTTGACGGGTGTATTGTCGGTTCAGCGTTTAAGGAGGGGACGATCGATGTTGTTCAAAAAACAGGGCCCAATATTGTCGAAGCCAGCCGTAGATATGATGTCGCCAAAATTAAGGCCTTTATGCAGAAAGCGAAAGAATAACAAAACCCCCTGACGAACGTGCGTTCAACAGGGGGTGGCAAGAGAAGCGATACTTTAGACGAACACCTCCCGCAACTTTGGGAACAGGTGATGCGTTTCAAGTACGGATTTGAGATAGGGGGCGCCAGGCGTGTGCCCTGTTCCCGGGAGACTCCCGAGAAAATGCACAGCCACACCAAGATGCGCTCCGCGAAGTCTTTCGAAGGCCTTGTCATACATGAACAGCTTCCGTCCGATCGAGGTGAGATCATTTATTTCTGAAATTTGCCCCTTGAGTTGCTCGTAAGAGCAACCATGACGCAGCAGCATTCCCTCGAACGCCGTACGCAGTGATGGCAAAGCGGAAAGCGTATCGAATTCGTCAAGCCACCAGCAGGTCTTGGGATCGCGCGGCCCCTCGGCAGGCATTCTCGCCAGGTATTCCCGGTAGCGATAAATCGTTCCATGGTGATCCGTGTAGAATGGATCATCCAGTGCCGTGCCTGACCGAATTTCAAGGCGACGGTAGTTGATGGACTCGGCACCACTCGCTGGCGCAAGGTGGGGTCGAAGGATGTCGAGGAAGACCTCCTTAGGCATCGTCTTGAGCTCCAGGATCGTATCCACTACGTTCCGACAAAGAAGGGTCAGTCGATCCAAGAGAAGTTGAGCCGATGCGTAATCCGACTCCTCAATCGCATGGATCGCTCGATCGATGTCCACGAGCATCTGCATGAACTTGAGTTCGCAGACCTGATGGACATAGACGAAGAATCTTTCATCAGGATGGATCGGTTCACGCTCGATTGGACGACCGTACACCGCCTCGAGCTCTTTCAGATGGATGTAGGTACAGTAGTGCACCTGATCCTTGCGGAACACGACGTGTCCACAAGGCAAGCACCACGGACCTTCTTCCCCTTCGCCTGTTCCCGACGTTTCCGATCGTGTCTGCTGTGCCTTCATGGGGCACCTCCTATTGTAGAAGTTGCGATGAGCCCCTATAGCTAATCACACCCGTGCGGACTGTCAAGAAAGGATCAGGCCCTTGACAAGAATCCCTGTTTTCGTATAGCATCTGTTTGCAATGCGGGTATAGCTCAGTTGGTAGAGCAGCGGTCTCCAAAACCGCGTGTCGCAGGTTCGATCCCTGTTGCCCGCGCCACAAAGCAGGTTTCACCGTTTTTTGCAGTTTTTTGCTTGACCCTCCCTGTTATGACAGTGGAGGGTCTTTTTTTGTTCTAAAATTGAGATTAAAAAAACAGCCGAGGCGGATAACCGCATCGGCTGTTTGAGAAGAGGATTAAGGGGAAGAAACGATGGCTGCTTCCGCAAGGCCCATCAGCTCTTTTGCTTCGGCTACCGTAGGCGCGATACGTGCGCGCGCACGGGCGTTTCCCTCCGCGAGAAGCTCATCGATCTTGCTTGGGTTCTGCGCCTCGAGTTCTTGGCGTCGCTCACGGATGGGGCGCGTGATTTGCAAGATGCCCTCTGCGACACGACCCTTGCATTCGATGCAGCCGATGGAGGCATCTTGGCATCCAGTCAGCGCCCACTGGATCGTGGGACCATCGCTCAATTCTTGATGGAGCGAATAGACATTGCAGATGTATGGATTTCCAGGATCCGTTCGTCGTTGGCGTTGAGGGTCGCTGATGGCGCGAGCCATTTTGCGATGCACCTCCGCATCCGAATCATTGAGAAAGACGCAGCCGTCCATTTCGGACTTGCCCATTTTTTCCGCGGGCTTGGCCAAGGACTTGATGGTGACTTCTGGGTGCTCGTGAAGGTCCGGAACAGGAAAAAAGGATGTTCCCGTTACGCGATTGAAGGTGCGTGCGAGATCTCGCGCGAACTCCACGTGCTGATGCTGGTCCTTGCCGACCGGAACGATGCTTGCCCTCGGTCCCAAAATGTCCGCCGCCATCAGAACTGGATAGGTGAGCAGACCCGCATTCGCTTCAGCACCGAGCGTGACCAGCTTGTCCTTTTTCTCCATCCAGTGGTGCATGCCCTCAAGTTCGTGAACTCGGGCAAGACAGGCTAAGATCCAGTTCAGCTCGGATGTTTCAGGGACCGCCGATTGTGCGAAGATAGTGGCATTTGGATTGACGCCTGCTGCCAGCAGATTGAGCATGATCGCGCGGCGACCACGACGAATCCCTTCAGCGTCGAAGACCGTTCCGCTCGTGGTGAGCGCGTGTTGATCTGCGATGAAGAAAAAACAGTCGAGCTCTGGGCGGTGCGACAGCTCCACAAAGTAGCGGATGGCACCGAGGTAGTTGCCGAGATGCTGGTCTTCCGCCGTGGGGCGAATCCCAGAAAGAACCACTTGTTTTTCGGACATGTCTCGTTCTCCTTGTCGTTAGAAAGAGCGTGTTTGTGAAGGAAGCAAACCATAAGCAAGAAGGTATGTCAAGCGTTGACCATCGTTTTCGCCCACCAGTGGTTGTAAAGAAAACCCCGCCTTTCAGAAGAGGCGGGGGATGGAAGAGATTAAGGGTCGAGAGACACGGTCCAGTTTGCTTCTTGGAGTTGTGTCTTGAGAGGTTCAGGAAAAAGATCCTCGGCCGAGATAAAGCGAAGGCGTGTGACCTTGTTTCGCCAACGCTCCGGCTGCCAGTTTTTCGAAGAACCAGCGCAGGCGAAACCTGTGCACAGAGTGATCGCGGTTGTTCGTTGGTCGCTCGCCGCGCTTTCGTCACAGAGAACCGAGACATCAGCCAGATCGTTCGATGATGGATGAACGCTTCGCTCGACAAGGAAGGCGACGAGAATTCGTTGCCAATCGGTGCCCGGGCTCCAGTCATCCTCCGGCTCATCTCGCAAGGGGACCACTCGCCAGACGGTGAGTACGCAAGCGCGTCCGAGAAGGTCGAAGAGATCTTTTGGCGTGAATGCGGCCTTTGAATCTTTTTGTTGCATCAAACGTTCCAGTTCTCGAGCAGCGTGTCCAATGTCTCGATCCTTGGTAGCAAGGATATGCCAGCCGAGAGACCATATCTTCTTGTCTTCGTTTTCCATGGAGTTCTCCTTGAGTTTATCGAAAGAACGAGAGCACCTTGCCGAGAAAAGAAGGGGATGTCAAATGGTCCTCCTATTATCTTGACGATGCTCTTAATGAATAGTATTCTCATGCCCACAGAGTTGATGGAAACATTCAATTATGGCCCGTTCGTCTAATGGTTAGGACAGTGGCTTTTCAAGCCATCAATAGGGGTTCGATTCCCCT
>CAYGGQ010000042.1:0-8144 GCA_964349535.1 uncultured Gammaproteobacteria bacterium
AATAGTCAGAAGAACGTTCAGGCGATGGAAAAAAATGGTGAGACGGATCTCACAGTCTATCTTGAACGCATGTCCACGGTCTGGCGCGACACGTGGAAGGACGTTGGTATTTCGCTGGATGATTTTATTCGGACTACAGAGCAACGACACTTGGTCGGTGTCGAGCGTTTTTGGAAAGCCGTTTTGGCAAGCGATGATATTGAATTGCGTAGCTATGTGGGGCAGTACTGTGTTGGCTGCGAGGCATTTAAAACAGAAACGGAGATCGTAAACAACGTCTGCCCACTGCATCCGAATAAACCGTTGGAGCAACTAGAAGAAAAAAATTATTTTTTCAAACTTGAAAAATATCGTCCTCAACTACTTGAGTTAATCGATCGAGGCGATTTTGCCATGCCAGAAGCGCGTCGCAACGAGATTCGCAATTACATCAGTGATCATCTCGCGGATATTTCCGTCAGCCGCGAAGCCAAAAAATTGTCCGTCGGCATTCCCGTACCAGGGGATGAAAGTCAGCGTATCTACGTCTGGTTTGATGCGCTGTTGAACTATATGACAGCAGTGGGATATGGCACAGATGACAAGCTGTTCAAGCAATGGTGGCCGGCGGAATTGCACTTAGTGGGCAAAGACATTATCAAGTTTCATTGTGCTTTATGGCCGGCGATGATTATGAGTGCGGCGAAGCATGACGCTCTTCTTCGAGATGCATCCGGTCAGCCGCTTTTACCAAAGCAGGTCTACGCTCATGGTTTTTTCACCATCGATGGTCAGAAGATTTCCAAGTCACTTGGCAATGCGATTGATCCACGGGAGCTTGCGCCTAAATATGGTTTTGACGCGATCCGTTATTTCTTATTGCGCGAAATTACGTTTGGCGAGGACGGCGATTTTTCAGAACAACGATTGAAGGAGCGGTACACGGCGGATCTTGGAAATACGTTTGGGAATCTCGTGAATCGCGCGATCGCGATGAGCCGAAAATATTTTGAGGGAAAAGTACCGGAGCGTGGAGAGCAACAAAGCGAGGTCTGGTCAGGGAGTCAGGGATTACAGACATTGAGTCAGGCCGTGAAGGAAGCGTATGAACGACATCGTTGTGACGTTGTATTAGAAGCGGTTTGGAATAGCCCGACGCTTGCAGGTCTGTATCAAGCCAATAAATTCATCGAAGAAACACAACCATTCAAAAAAGAAAACGAAGCAATTCGTGGACCGGTTCTGTATTCTCTACTCGAAGCCTGTCGTTGGTACGCGTGGATGATCTATCCGGTCATGCCGGCGACGGCAGAAAAGGTTTGGACACAGCTTGGACTCAATGCCAAGGAGGAATTGAGTAAAGGATGGGATCAGGCGCTGCAATGGGGACAGCTTGAGCCGGGGACGACCTTACCAGAACCACAGCCTCTGTTTCCTCGAATGGAAACGGGGGAGTAAAATAGAAAAACATGTACACGGAAGTCATCTTAATTGCCCTGCTTTTTTTGTTTGCAGGATATGGATATCGCAGCGGTTTCATCATCATGGTCTCGCAGCTTGCCGCTGCCGTGTTGGCGTTTGTGACGGCGAACTTTTGTTCGCAGCTTGCCGTGACATGGCTCGCAACGGCATTGCCAGGTCATGAGGGAGCGATTCGATTCACCGCATTCCTTCTTGTCTTTTTTGCTGTGGAACGTCTGATCGGTTTTCTGTTGCGACTGGTTGCCAAGGTTCTTAACCTTGTCGCAAAGCTGCCTTTGATTTCTTGCACGAACTCCTTACTGGGGGCGGTGCTAGGATTTTTGGAAGGAGGTGTCTTACTTGGATCTGCCATTCATTTAATCCTTACGTTTCGCATCGAGCCTCATTTGGTTTTCTGGCTATCTACTTCAAGCACGGCACACGCTATTCAAAAAGTTTTCTATCCCTTGTTAGGTTTTTTGTTGTAACCACATGACGCCATTTCTCATTGACACTCATTGCCACCTTCACTTTCCGCCTTATGATCAAGACATGGAGGCGGTGCTTTCGCGTATGTCAGAGCGGGGGATTTGGGGGATTACGATCGGAACAGCATTGACGAATAGCCAACGTGGCGTCGAGTTTGCCGAAGCGCATCCGAATATTTGGGCGGCCGTCGGTCTTCACCCAGAGCATGTCACGTCGACGTATCACGACCCGAACGAGGGGGAGGTGAACGAGTCTACGGTTGATGCCTATGCGCTGGAGCAGATGGCGCGCTCCTCTTCAAAAGTTGTTGCCATCGGTGAAACAGGATTGGATTTTTTTAGAATAGAGGAGGGAGCGGATCGTGCATCTGCCATGGCGGCACAAGAGCATGAATTTTTGACGCATATTCACGTGGCACAAAAAGTAGACTTACCGATTGTTATTCATTGTCGCAATGCCCTACGTCGATTAGCCGAGATGGTGCAGGAAGAGGTGACGGCGGGTCGCCATGTCCGTGGGGTCGTACACTCATTCACCGGTACGTGGGAAGAAGCAAAACCGTTGTTAGATCTTGGATTGTTGCTTGGGGTGAATGGGATTGCAACGTTTCCACCCAAAAAAACAGCAGACTCGGCAAATGCGATTGATCGCACGATTGAACGTATTCCACTCGATCAACTTTTGTTAGAAACAGACGCCCCGTATCTCGCGCCAACACCCTTTCGAGGCAAGCGAAATGAACCGGCGTGGGTTGAGGAGGTTGCAAAACATGTTGCCAAGGTTCGGGGAGTAGATCTTTCCGTCATCGCGCAGTCAACGACCACGAATGCGCAGAGGCTCTTCACGTTGCTTCCATAAACACGTTTTATCAAGGAAAGGGCTCATCTATTGACAAAATAGGGTTTTTTGGTAGTCTTGGGGTAGGAAATTCGTTCTTTTAAAATTGTCACCAAGGAGGCTCCTGTGGCACACCCACCGTCCAACGATAGGCTTGGCGAGTTGTTGATTCGTGAGAAGGCGATTACGCCGGCACAGCTCTCGCAGGCACGTGCAGACCACGCGAGGCACGGGGGGCGCTTGATCACCTACCTCACGCGTGTCGCTGGGAATGAAGACGCATTGCTGAGCGCATTGGCCACAAGCCAGGGGGTTCCGCGGCTCAAGTTGACTGATTACGAAATCGACGAGGCCACCCTCAAACTTTTTGCTGCTGAGTTTGCGAAGAAACATAGCTGCATCCCCGTGCATCGTGCGGGTACCCAATTGGTTGTTGCTGTGACGGATGCGAGCGATCTCAATCTGCTCGGTGATATCAAGTTCATGACAAGCCTGAACGTCGAGTTCGTGCTCGCTTCGGAGAGGGAAATCACCGACGCCATCACGCGTTACTATGACAAGGCGACGGATGTAGGTGCGCTGATCGACACCATCGACGTCGAGCTCGAATCAGCCGATAAAGATGACGATTTGAATCGGCTCGAGCTCACGCAGGCGACGGAAGCAGCGCCTGTTGTCATGTTGTGCAATGGATTGCTCACGCACGCGATCAAGATCGGAGCCTCGGATATCCACATCGAGCCATACGAAAAAAGGTTTCGTGTGCGCTATCGCGTGGACGGCGTCCTGACGGATTATCAGGAGATCAAGCTCGGTCTTCGCGCCGTCGTGACGTCTCGCCTCAAGATCATGGCAGGTCTCGACATCGCGGAACGACGTTTGCCGCAGGATGGACGCATCAAGCTCAAGATCGGCAAAGCCGAGGGAAAAGGGGGGCAGGTACGCGAAATGGAATTTCGCGTTTCCGTACTTCCCACTCTCTACGGGGAGAAGGTCGTTCTCCGCTTGCTTGATAAATCCAACCTTCAGTTGGATATGCGTAAGCTCGGGTTCGATCAGACGGACTTGGAGCTGTTTCAACGGGAGATTCACAAGCCCTACGGGATGGTGCTCGTGACCGGACCCACCGGTTCAGGAAAAACGACGACGCTGTATTCGGCGCTGTCGGAACTGAACAAGGTGACGGAGAACATCTCCACGGCGGAAGATCCCGTTGAGTACACGCTTGAGGGCGTCAATCAGGTGCAGACCAACGACACCATCGGCCTGAACTTTGCCGGAGCCTTGCGCGCCTTCTTGCGTCAGGATCCTGACATCATCATGGTCGGTGAGATCCGTGACTTTGAAACGGCAGAAATTGCCGTCAAAGCAGCATTGACGGGCCACTTGGTTCTCTCGACGCTGCACACGAATGACGCTCCCTCGACGGTCAACCGTCTGCTCAATATGGGCGTGGAGCCATTTCTTGTGACCGCATCGGTCAACTTGATTTTGGCACAGCGCCTTGTGCGTAAGATCTGTCGGGAATGCGCGCAGCCGATTCCCGTTGAGCCGGGCGTGCTGCATGCGCTTGGCATGACACCCGATCAGGTCAAGACAGCCAAGCTGTTCAAAGGCGCGGGCTGTCGTACCTGCGGGAACACGGGCTACAAAGGTCGCATCTCTCTCTACGAAGTGATGCACTTCTCCCCCGAGCTCAAGGAGCTGGTGCTCCAAGGGGCCTCGGTCGCCGAACTCAAGGCGGCCGCAATCCGCAACCGCATGCGCACTCTACGCATGGCAGGTATCGCCAAGGTCCTGGAAGGGATCACGACCATCGAAGAGGTCAGTCGCGTAACCGCGGCGGACTGATCACAATACACTTTACTCCCCCGAGAGATGCTCTCGGGGGAGTTTTAATTATAGGGGAAGGGGAGAGGGTTCGAATCCCTCCCTCTATCTCGCCAATGTTATTTTTGTTCCCCGTTGTTCGACAAGTCCATCTTTTTTCATTCGTTCCACCATCGCCTTGATCCATGGAGTGTCTTGTTTGTGTTCGAATTTCGCATCAATGTTTTCTCCCAGAGTCTGCAGATCAACAGGTGAGTGCGTTTGTCGTAAGTACGTTAAAATCCGTCCTCGAAAAATTCGATCCGGAAACCGTTTGCCATCACGAATATTCTCCTTTGCTTTGGCGATGCTTTGGTTTGGAATGCGGACGCGGCCTTCTAAAAAACGGGGTGCAGCTTTGCAGTCATTGCGGAGCGGGCAGATGGCGCAGGCCGGTCGTTTGGTGCAGATCGACGTCGCAAGATCAAAGAGGGCTTGCGGCACATCATAATATTTTCCATTTTTTGGAAGAAAGCTCTCCGTCTTTTTTTGAAGCCGTGCATCGTCTTTCAGTTGAGGGAAAGGCTGACCAAGGAGGACACGACCAAGGACACGGCGAATGTTGGTATCGATCGGCAGGGTGCGTTCATGCAGACTGAACGCCGCGATCGCCTCCGCGGTGTAAGGACCAATCCCTTTTAAGGCGAGCCAGTCTTTTTCCGTTTTTGGTTCGCCGTGCTGATCGACGTGTCGCGCAATGTCACGCAATGTTAATGCGCGACGGTTGTATCCCAATCCAGCCCAAGCGTGGATGATGTGCGTCGTCGATGCTTGTGCGAGCCGATGCCAGTCAGGAAATTGTTGTAACCAGGTTCTATAAAAAAGAAGTACGCGTGGCACCTGTGTTTGTTGCAACATCATTTCGCTCACCAAGATCCGATACGGGTCACGTGTATGCCGCCAAGGAAGGTCGCGCCCGTGTCTGGCGTACCAGCGCAAAAGACGGGCGGCGATGGTCATGGGCGAAACGTCATCGTGGCAAGGGTAGAAAGAAATGTCGCTTCGTCCACTCCGCGACTAACGGTTCCCCAAATGAGATGTGTCGTTGAGGCGTTTGAAAGACGATGGAGCACGTATACGGGCATTTTTGTGTCTTGCGTGACGGCACGAACACCCGTGAGGAGGTCATGGTTAGCGAGGAACGTAACAGGGGTGCTGCTTGTGAGCGGGATGGTTAAAATTTGTTCATGTTGAGGGTTGTAGATCGTGGCGGAGAGCCAAGCGATATCAGTATCACGCACAAGGGCGAGCGTCGATGTGTCTGTGACAGATTTTGATCCTGGCGGGATGCGCACGGAAACACCGAGACCGACCGAAAGCGCCGTTTCCCAGTTTTTCAGTGTACGGGGGAGAGGTGCTTGAAGAAGAGTCGCTTGCGCGAGGAGTCGGCGTTCTTCCGTTAACTGTTCCGCGAGACGTGCCGCGGCTCGCGCTACTTGTTCCGCCTGATCAATCCTAGTGTTCGCCTCCAGCGCGAGGGCGTCGTTCGCTGCTTTTGTTTTTTTGAGTTCTTTTTTGAGCTGTTTTGTTTCTGTGGAATACTGTTGAAGGTCAAGGTTTGCGCGATGGAGAAAGTACCCAACGCCGAGACCCGCGGCGAGAGCTCCCACGAGAATCCAGAGAAGGACTTGAACGGATGTACGCATAGTCATGATGATAACTTAACCGCGATGAGAAAGGAATGAATCCAGACGGGCGCGCTGCTCCTCGTCATAATACATCCCCAGAATGGCAAGCATAATGTCAGCGCCACGTATTTCACGACGAAGGCAGAGGCGCACGACTTCTTCAAAAGAAAGAGGGACGACCTGAACACGTTCTCCGGCATCGAGATGGACGCCGCCTTCGAACGTTTCTAAATCCGTGGCAATGTAGAGGGCAGCCTCATAACGGATAAGATTAGATCCCGGAGCGACCGACCATTCCATGAGACGTCTGGCGGTGAACCCTGTTTCTTCCTGCAGTTCACGCAAAGCCGCTTGTTCATGGGTTTCCCCCGGATCGACAACACCTCCGGGAGGCGCCCAAAAAGGCAATGGTCGATGTGGCTGTTCTTGTTTTGTGAAAAGAACGGTCTTGGGGTCTAAAAAAGCAATCACGCTGACCGTGTCTGGACGTGTCATGCATTCAAACGTCGCGGTGGACCCGTCATACAGCGTTTGTGGCCATTCGTAGACCGAGATCAGTTTTCCATGATGAACACGTTTTGCATCTGGTGGGGGAGGGATAGGCATAAGCTTTTGAAGCATCTTGCCGTATGGTGGGCTTTTTGTTAAGTTAGAGCCTGTTTACTCTCTATCTTTACTTATGAAAGGCATTAATTTGTATCACGAAGTTCCGTCTGGCGACGCCGAAGCATTTCACGTTGTTGTGGATGTACCTAAGGGTTCATCTAATAAATTTGAATACGATGAAGAAGGTGGATACTTTAAGTTAGATCGAAAATTGTCCGTTCCGATGGTTTATCCATTTGAGTACGGGTTTATTCCACAAACACATTCTGATGATGGGGACGCGATAGACGTTGTTTTATTTACCACGGAACCGACCTTTTCCGGCTGTGTAATTAAGGCGCGCACCATCGGCATGCTCAAAACAGCTGACGAGAAGGGCGGAGACAACAAAATTTTAGCCGTTCCCGTCTCCAAGGTTGATCCGCGTTTCGACGAAGTTCAGTCGATCGACGACTTGCCAAAACACGTGCAAGAAGAACTATCGCTTTATTTTAAGGAGTACAAAAAATTAGAAAAAGCAAAGTACGACAAGGTGATGTTTAATGGTTTTGGCACGGTCGACGAAGCCAAGGCAGAAATCATGCGTGCCATTGAAGCCTACAAAGTCAAGCACTAACATGAAAATCATTGTTGATCGCAACCTGTGTATCGGCGCCGCTTCCTGTGTCGCGCTGGCGATGAAGACGTTCATATTGGATGCAGAAGGCAAGGCAGAGGTGATCAACGTGGAGGGAAAAGAACAAACGACGGAGTTTTCGATCGGGATGACGACCGCGATGAACGACGAGCGAGAGATGGTGATCGAAGCGGCGCGTTCCTGTCCGGTCAACGCTATTCAATTAATCGATGATGACGGGACGCAACTTGTATGACCGATCCAAAAGCCTTGCTCGCGATTCGACGTTTTCGCGTCGTAGAATTGAGATGGGAGTCTGCCGATACGTTTACGCTCGTCCTGACGCCAGAACAGGCGGCAGAAATGGGCTCGTTCAAATCGGGTCAGTGGGTCTATCTCCATATTTTGGATAAGGACGGAACGAGCAAGGGGAGAGCAGCCTTTTCCATGGCAAGCGCGCCAGAAGAATCTGGAGAGAAGGTGGAGTTTGGGATTAAAGTCGCAGGTGGTTTTACTAAAGCCACGGCAGATTGTATGCCGGATGATGTCGTCGGCGTGCAAGGGCCGTTTGGGCTGTTCACGTTGCCGGAAACGACCGATCGTCTGACCTTGTTCGCGGGTGGCGTTGGCGTCACCCCGTTTCGCAGTATGATTCGATC
>CAYGGQ010000043.1:0-3161 GCA_964349535.1 uncultured Gammaproteobacteria bacterium
GAAAATGGTTACATCAGCCTGTCTTTTTAGACATTCTGAACCACGAAAGATAGCATAAAATCAGCAAAAAGTCAATGGACAAGCCCCCGTAGCTTGCATTAAAAATGGAGCAAATCCGCTTTATCCCCTCATTTCCTATCAAGAAGCCATGCCAAATTCCTCAATTCCCTGGCGATTACATAGGCATCACCGTGACTTAAAAAACCAAGATACGAGGTGACCGTTTGTCGATCAGGGTTCCGGCTAACATATTTCTTCATTCGTTGCTTCGTTTTCGTACGCGGAACGCGGTTATGAGGAAAGTGTACCCAACCAAGAAAATCCACTCCAGAGGTAAGCGTTTTGATAAACACCTTGTCGGGATGCAGGCTCAAATCCAATGGCCCCGATAGGAAGGTAGCAATTTTCGGAAGGCATTTGAGAAGTTCCTGACGGTCATGAGACAGAAAAGCAAAATCGTCGGCATAGCGGAGGTAGTATTTCATTTTCAATTCATGTTTCACATACTGATCAAATTCGTTCATGTAAATGTTGGCGAACAGCTGCGAGGTGAGATTGCCGAGTGGTATCCCCTTCCCGGGATTCACCTCGAAGCTCACAATGATGAGACGCAGAAGATCAAAAAGTTGCCTGTCTGCGATTCTCTTATCCAGAATTTCTAGAAGAATTCGATGATTAATACTCGCGAAAAACTTACGAATGTCACATTTTAAAATCCAGCACGTCTTTGTATTATTTTTATTGATTTGTCTTGAGATAATTCGAAAACGATCGTTCGCTCGATGAGTTCCCTTCCCGTTTTGAGATGAAAAAGAAGCCGCAATAAACATTCGTACGAAAAATGGATAAAGTTTGCGATGAATGGCGTGATGAAGGAGGCGGTCACGGACAGTTGCCTTGTGTATCTCGCGAGGCTTCGGGTCATTTATTCTAAAATGGTGATAAGCTCCATGCCTATAATTTCCATTCATCAGATCATTGTGCAGCACGACCAGTTCATCACCCAGGTGCAACGCAAATACTTGGACATCTTTCTTCTTTCGCTTCCCTCGGATAAACTCTTGCCAGGCTTCGCATAAATTTTCGACGGATGCGACTTCATTAAACGTTACGCTAATGAATTTTTTCATAGAGGACTCTATGTTACCCCCCCCCCCGACAAAATCACGTCAAATTTGCCCGTGCTGGAAGAAATTGTGAATGCGTACAAACTTTGGCATCTGCACTACAATAATTTTCCAAGACTTTCCAAGTTTTCCCTTGGCACGAAAATCGATTCATTGTTCACGGATTTGATCGAATTTATTTTACTGGCCGGCTACGCTGGAAGGGATCAAAAATACACGTTTGTGGTCAGAGCCTCCACAAAACTTGATCTGCTGAAATCTTTTATGCAAATAGCCTGGGAGCTTAATTGCATAGATCATAAACAGTATGCGGCGATTGCTGTTCCGCTGAATCAAACGGGAAAAATGATTGGCGGATGGCTCAAAGATCTAAAAACAAAACAACCTCCGCCAAATAGCTAAAGGTTGTTTCACATCACAAAGAGAGTTGCGAAAAACGAGGAACCGATTGTCGTCATTCCAGTCGTTCGCGAGATCGTTGGCATTCAGCTTGCGCTTGTCGTCATCCCAGTTCAGGTTCGGGACGTTGCGATTGCCATCGGAATTCGAGAACGGAGAGCCTCATTATGCCAAACACCATCTGGATCACTGCCGTTCGAGGCTTCGACTGACCTTCGGCATGAGCTCAGGTCGAATGCGCTCAGCCGAAGTCATAATCTCACGGCTGAATTTTACGCGGGGCCGCTTGCCCGCCGTAGCTTTAGCGAAGGCGGGTTTGCCCACCAGTGTTTGGCACCAAGTATCTTCATGATAGGAACTGGCCGTTTCACTCTGCCGCCCGGGAATCCCGTGCGACATTCTCGATAACGAATCCATCCAGATTTCGACCGCCCGAAGCCGTAACCGCGGGCTGTTTCGTCGATTTCCGTTGCTATTCTAGCACTCCACTGTTTCAAGTTCTACGCCAAAGGCGCACTCACTTCCGGCGAGCAAGTTTCCAAGGCTCCAAGTTCCATTTCCCAGTGCCAAGCATCCGAGTGTCCAAGTGCTTCATGAAGATTCCTTGCGAAAAACGAGGAACCGATCGTCGCCATCCCAGTCGCGCGCGAGATCGACGGCATCCAGCTCGCGCCCGCCGTCACCCCAGTACAGGCGCGGGACGTAGCGACGGCCAACGGAAGACGAGAACGGAGAGCCTAGAGCATAAATATATGGCTTATCGGCATGCTGAAGCAGCTTTTGTTCGTCTGAGAGCGGGTGACGGTTTTTTGAATTTGGTTCCCATTGGTCTCTGCCGTATGCAAGAAGTTCAAGAAGCGTGGCAGGGCGAAACCCAGCTTCGTCAATGGCTTCCAAAACTTCTTTGGTTGAGAGATAGTTGGGATGATTGAGGTTTTCTTTTTGCTTCTTGCGGATCACGTCGCCAATATCAAAGATGGTGGCAGGGGTTGATTCTTTCTTTGGTTGGCTGACGGAATCAAGAAGCTCTTTTTGTTTCTGCGAATCCATGATGCCGATGCTTGTGAGGTCTTGCGCTGTGAGGGTGAAATCAGAGATGGGACGGTCTTTTGTGTATTCATTATTCCAAATCCAATCGAATTTGTAGTCCTTTTTGATTTGTGAGTCTGATGGAAGTTGTTGGAAAGCAGGGATGTTTTTGATAGTGAAATATTCTTTTCGTTTCAGCTCCTCCTCGGTACAGTTGAAAAGGAGGGCAAGGTCTTGGCGTTTGTTGCGTGTCGAACAAATCTCGTTAATTCTCGGATCTCTTTCGTAGCCAAAGCCTTCAATGGGAGCATCAAATTCCCAAAGAAATCGAAGGTCGTCGTGTGTAAGTGGCTTTTTGGCTTTGACCTTGTTTTCCATGGCTGTAAGGCACGCCATGTCTTTAGCTTTTTTCTTGTAGGTTTCGCCTTCTGCACCAAAGGTTTGAAGCTTCTTTTCAAGGACGGGAGCGATGTATGGATCAAGGTTTTGATTAGGGGCGATACCGCGGACTTCGGCAATGCGATTCTCTTCCATACGGATGGCGGCACGGGGGATGTTCGGGTTGTTGTCTTGGTCGATGGAGTAGTAGACGTAGAAGTCACCACC
>CAYGGQ010000043.1:3171-8142 GCA_964349535.1 uncultured Gammaproteobacteria bacterium
GTCAAAGCCAGCGGTGCACCACTCGAGAGGATAGCCCTCCAAAGAATCCACCAAAGGATGTGGATCTGAGCCTTGTGGGTACTTCACCCACTTCCCTCGCGTTTCTTGAAGTCCTTCGGTGGAATAGGCGGGAAGCTCGATCAGGAATTGCGTGTAGATTTTGGAAAAATTTTCTGATGAGAGCAGGTTCTGAAATGCTTCTACATCGAGTTTCTTGCTCAAATTAGGAAGGGGTTTGCGCGCGGCTTTTAATTTTTGATCTTCTTGCAGTTTTGCCAGGATTGCATCGATGGTGACAGCCAAGGCACGCGGATTCATCGGCGGAAATGGCGAGACCGTGTCTTTTGTCCGTCGTTTGAAGCTTGCTTTTTCTCTTCCCTCTGCGTCCGTTTCCTTTTCCAGCTTTCCCATGTCGAGGACGGAACGGATAATCCAGTACTTGGCCCAGTCGGGGTACTTTGCATCCGGAGACGCGAGATAGTCGACCCATTTATCCAAACTCTGTTTTTGATTGTTGATGATTTCTTGCGTTTTCTTTTGGCGAAATTCATCCGTGAGCTCCACGGTTCCGTATCCGAGATCACGAGCGACGCGCTGTTCAAGCAAAAAAGCGGACTCCGGAATGTCGGTTGGTTTGATGACGGACGTGCGATACAAGAGACGTTTGATGGCCTCTAGCCCCTGTTCCCGTTCATCTGGATTTTTACGTTCGATAACTTCGCGGTACCGATCGAGAAAGTTTTGGATCAGGGCTTCGGGCTTTTGCGAAACTCCTTGCCCACGGGCGCGTGCGCGCTCCGCCGTTCTGGCCACACCGGGTTCGGTATGCAGGCTACCATATTTCTTTTTCAGAAAAGCTGGATTTTGTTCGAGGGACATATAAGATTACTGGGAGTGTAAAGCAAAGTGCCTACACAATCAAATCAATGTTTATTGCTTTAAGAATTTCCGAAAGATACCGATTCCAATCCTTTAGTGAAAGGCTTCCCCTAGCCAAACAAAACCTGGGGCTTTATGATGCCATTCATACTTATGTCCACACTTTTTGATGCAGACCCCGCCATCGCCCGCCTTATTGATAAAGAAAATCTTCGTCAAGAAGAAGGGCTGGAGCTCATCCCTTCAGAAAATCACACCTCTGCCACGGTGCTGGAGGCGTTAGCGACGACGTTAAGCGATAAATACGCCGAAGGATATCCGGGAAAGCGTTACTACGCGGGCAATGTCGTGATGGATAAAATCGAATCGCTTGCTCAAGAACGGGCGAAAAAAATCTTCGGGGTTCCTCATGTGAACGTCCAAGGATATTCTGGCAGCCCCGCAAATCTCGCCGTCTATCTCGCCACCTGTAAACCCGGTGACACGATCATGGGTCTTGATCTGACACACGGCGGCCATCTCACGCATGGCTGGAAAGTATCGGCGACATCAATGTTCTGGAAAAGCGTTGCCTATCATCTGAACAGCGACGGGTCGACGGACTTTGAAGAATTAGAAGCGCTGGCACTCAAAGAAAAACCAAAACTGATTTGGTGTGGTGGTACCGCCATCCCTCGCGCCATCCCCTTTGCTCGCTTCGCAGAAATTGCTGAAAAAGTCGGCGCGGTGCTTGTCGCCGACATCTCGCACATCGCCGGTCTCGTTGCTGGGGGTGCGCACGAAAGTCCGGTCGCTCATGCGCACATCGTCACCACGACGACACACAAAACATTGCGCGGCCCACGCGGCGCACTCGTGATGGTCACGGAAAAAGGGCTGAAACATGATCCAGAGCTCCCAGAAAAAATCGACAAAGCGATTTTTCCTGGTCTCCAAGGTGGGCCTCACATGAATACGATCGCGGCGATTGCTGTCGCGCTCGACGAAGCATCAAAGCCCGCGTTTCAAACGTATGCGGCACGGATCGTCGAAAATGCAAAAGCGCTTGCGCAAGCACTCCAAGAACAGGGCTTCACGCTTGTTTCGGATGGAACAGACAACCATCTCCTCCTCCTAGATCTCACTCCGAGTGGTATCGGTCGCGGCACGTTTCTTCATCTGGCCCTCGAACGCATCGGACTCTACGCCAACAAAAACACGATCCCAAACGATCCCAGCTCCCCGTTCTATCCAAGCGGTCTACGCATCGGCACACCTGCCGCGACGACGCGCGGGATGGGAGTTGCGGACATGAAACAAATCGCGCAATGGATCACGCGCGTCGCAGAACACATCAAAGACGTGCAGCTGCCAAACGAAAAAGAAGCACGCGCGACGGTGATCAAGTCTTTCAAAGAAACCCTTAATCAAGACCTTTTTTATAGCCAACTTAAAACCGAAATAAAAAACTTCTGCATCCGTTTTCCTATTCCTGCCCTCAAACGAACGAACGGTGTATAATGAGGATCTATGGGTAAATTCGAGCGAATCACTTCCACCTACGCAGAGACAAAACAACGTCCTCCTTCGGAACAAACGCCCATCGAAGAAGTCTCTCTTCCTTCCGCGATAGAACAGGAGCTGTTACGAGATGTGCCTCGATCTGCATTGCAGACTATAAAAAGAATTTTTACGCAGGCAGGTGTTACGGAAGAACAGCAACAGAAATTTGAGGAGGTGGTTCGGGATGCCTATTTCCAACGTCCAACGACCGTCTCACGACGAAAAACGAAAGGTCTTGGTTTAGATTTTAGACCACAAGAGTATTATTTCGCTCCTCATATCTCTTTTGATAACCTTCCGATCAGCCTGACCGGCCTCCTACCCACAAACTTCACTCCAAAGCTCGGCAAAGAAGAGCATGTAACACCCAGCCCCCTCACAGAAACCATGCTTGATGTTGCGACGGAACTTTTTGTAAATCCACCTCCAATCAAAGCACCGAAAAACAAAGATCACGTGACAACGCCTATCGAACGGATGCTCGCGCAGATCAATCGTCTGATGTACGCATTTCACGAACCGCTCCATATTCATCAAGGCCTGCACGCGGGAGACAAGATCAACAAAATAAAAGATCGTTTCGACGCAACGGATCTTATCAATCCTGCAAAAGAGCGTGCGTTTGTGCTACAAGCGGAGGAACAAACAGAATTTCATCTTAAACCGGTCGACGGACTTGTAGACTCCATACTCCCTGCCCTCCCATTAGGCGAGCCACTCGATCCTGATGATGCATCGCTCGAATGGACCCAGCGTATTTTGAGCCATAATGAGGCGACCATGGATGCCCTTTCCGAACTGGCTCTCAAAGAAACCTTGCGTGAAAAGCCTGCCCTGCTTTTATGGGTCCACAACACTTTTTGTACGCTTCAGGCAATCTTGCGGCATTTGAAAGATGGGGTCACAACCCAAGAAATGCATGATAAATGGGGACATGTGGGAATCCACCTTCGCGAAAAAATAAATCACGTCATCGATCTTGCTGATTTTTTAGAACCTCTCTATTTTAGTGCCTTTGAAAATTCGAAAGAGGCGCTTGATACCTTCACGCGACCCAACCTTCCAAAAACACTCAACCGCTCCCTCACTGGTTCTGTGATCAACAACATTAACTTTGATCGCGCCTCTTATCTCAACCTGGTCGGTGATCTTAAACTACTCCTTCGCGAGAATGCCCCTAAAAACTATGCCTACCCTTCAGGTGAAACGCATCCCTATGACACCTTCTGGAATACTCCGCTCACCAATAAGGGGATCGAACTCACACAACAATTAATCCAGCAAGCTCATCTTCTAGGAAAAACAGAAGAGGATATTCTCACTCTCACATCTGCGATCACGCACACCATGCAAAAAGGGATGAAGCCGTGGGGTCTCGTAGCAGGGGAAGACGGACCCATCTACTTATCCACGCTCGCCAAAAGAGTTCAAAACGCCTGGCAACTCCCCTGGACAGAAGCGGATCTCAAAGAACTGCTTGGCATCAGCAAACTGCTCATTCCAGACTTTGGAGGCGAGTACGCGCGCCAACGATTTCTTCGAAAATCCTTGATGACAAATCTTCTTGCAACACATCCGGAACAGATCGCGCCTTATATTCAATCTATCTTCTTTGAAGCACCGCCTTTTTTCAACACCGAAGATTTTTTTATGCTGACGGAATTTCGATCCGTAAAAAAGGAAGCGGGGCCGAGGGACACCACAAGGATCTCCATGGAGGATCTGACCCAAGAAGACCTCTTCCAAACCACGGCACTTAGTCTTTTTGATCTGGACGTCACCAAACTTTCCCCCGACGATCAGGATCTGTTGTGGCGCATGGTGGAAGCTAGTCAACAATCGGAGAACGAGCGTCAACAACCTTTTCAAGAATCCGTCATCCGATGGATCATCGAAAAAAAGCGAGCGCAGAAAATCGAGGCAGGAGAAAAACGCGCGGCTTGACAACAGGCTCAAAAAAAGGAAGGATATTCTTAGGTCTTTGCTCCTGGGAGGTGATCCGTGAAAAAGCAACTTATCGCGGTCAGGCTGTTTGTATGCATGCCACGCGCTTTAGTGCCCGCGCACTACGCCGCCTACATCAACCGCAAACTGCGGAATGTGCCTTTTCTGATCGAAACAATGCCGAACCCGCAAGATCCAATGTCAACGATACAAGGTGACTGTCGGATCATGCAAATCACAGGCGCCATCGAGCCTGTCTTCGTCCCGTTGCTCGAAGACCATCCATTCATCGATCGCGTCCTGCTCGAAAAAGAGCATCTCCCACACTTTCCGGACACACGCAAAACAAAAAACCGCGGCGCAATCCAGATGTTGCTCGACGGACTCGCCTATGCGGCGCCAAAACCTTTGCGTATGGTGAAAGAAAAACTCACCGCTCTCTACAGCTCCTATCTTGTCCGTTGGGGCTAATCCACGCCCCCCCCAAAGTGCTTGCACGACGGGGGGCTTTTTTTGCACAAAACAAAACGCGTTTCTCGCATGAGAAACGCGTCGAAGAAATTACGAACGGATGTCGTGACCGAACGCTTTGGCACAGCGTAGGTA
>CAYGGQ010000044.1:0-8033 GCA_964349535.1 uncultured Gammaproteobacteria bacterium
GTCTGCACTAGGTGAGCGTTGTTCCTTGTGCGGCGGGAAGATTGTGAAACGCGCCGATGATACAGAAGCGGTGATTCGGACGCGACTTTTGGAATATCGTTTTATGACAGAACCGCTTGCGGCCTACTACCGTCAACGCGGTGTTTTGTTGGCGGTCAACGGAGAGCAGCCGATCTCGTTTTTATTTGAAGAATTGATCAAAAAGATGACAAAGCTGGGCTTTGTAGCGTAATCTTTACTAAATATGGCTTGGAAAAAGACTCCGCAGGAAATCGAGGTGTTGCATCACGGCGGCGAGTTGTTATCGCGCACATTGCGTGAAATTCGAGAGGCGTGCGTCGCAGGAGTGACGACGGAAGCGTTGGACGCGATCGCTCGTCGTCGTTTTGCTGAAGGAGGTGGGGAGCCTTCGTTTTTAGGATACCGCATCAGTGACCACGATCCGGCATTTCCCGGAGCGGTCTGCATCTCGATCAACGACGAGGTGGTTCATGGGTTGCCGATTCCGAGTCGGGTCATTCAAGAGGGTGATGTGGTGGGATTGGATATTGGGGTGTGGTATCAAGGGCTCTGCACGGATATGGCAACAACGGTGATCGTAGGAAGTGTGGACGAAAAAACGCGTGAGTTGGTGCGTGATACGCGCGTTTCGCTCGAACGCGCTCTTGAGGTTGTGAAGGCGGGAAATAATGTTCGTGACATTGGTGCCACCATTGAAGATTTTCTTAAACCAAAAAAATACGGCATTGTGCGGGATCTCGTAGGTCACGGCGTGGGTCACGCGGTGCATGAAGATCCGCAGATTCCCCATTATCGCGAAGCGCGCGCGCCGAGCATCAAATTAGAAACAGGGATGGTCATCGCGATTGAGCCTATGGTGACGTTGGGTACGTGGAAGGTGAAGATGAAAGATGATGGGTGGACGATCGCGACGGCGGATGGAAGCCTCGCAGCACATTTTGAAGTCACGATTGCCGTGACGGATGAGGGATATGATTTGATCACACCGTGGCCGGATGTGTAATATAGAGTCACTATGGAACCACACTTAGACGCGTCTTTATCTTCAGGTGCTGACGCATCGGTGAAGCGCCGTCAGATGTTTGAGGCACAGGCCCCTTTTTTGCTGCAGGCGCGCCTGATAGCGCGATGGAAAAAGTCACAGCCCTCAACACAGGAATCGCCAGATTCAGATGTTGACTCCGAGGTGGCTTGGATTATGCGTTATTCAGCTGCTTTTCGAAATCTTTTCAACAACGAGAAGGATTATGTGATGGCTATTTTTGATGAGGGTCGCATGCGAGATGAAGAGTTGGCGCATTTACAGGCACGTTTAGATCAGGCGGTGGAAGAGTCTGCCGCAGCGTAAAGAGAGTTTTTTTGGAAAAAATGTGGAAAATAAAGAGAGTTATCCACAGATTATGAGGCTTGCAGCTACCGAAGCGGTGTCTTGTGTACTATAATAGCCCACGTATTTAATTATCTTTTTAAGATTGTGTATGTCTTTAACCTCTATTGAGGTTTTGCCTGTAGAACGAATGACGACTTTTTTTGCGCGTCAACGAGCAGTAGGATTGGTTTTGGTGGGTGCTTTCGTGATGTTGGCGAGTTTGTTAGTCGCCGTGCGGCCGGCTTCGGCTACCATTTGTCAGTTTGCGAGTGTTGGAACGAATGATTACAACACAGCGGCGAATTGGAGCTGTTCTCACATTCCAACGAATGGTGATGACGTCGTGATTCCAGCAAGCACATCGACTAACTTGAGCGCGACACCTGCTTCATCCATCAGCAGCTTGTCGGCCAGCGGCACCTTAAGTCTGCTCGGCTTTTCTTTGACAGCCACGTCGACGCTGACGATTCCATCCGGAGGGACGGTAACCTCGACAGGCGGCTCACTCACGGTGAGCGGAGCTGTTTCTTCCACAGGGAGCATCGGCTCTTCAACGGGCACCATGTCTTTTGCGACTACGTTTCAAAACAACGGTACGTTTGATGTTGGAGCAGGAACAGCAACGACCACAGGAGCACTGACAAACGGAGCCAGCGGGACGATCAACGGAGGAAGTGGAACACTCGCTTTAGAAGCGGACTTCACACAAGGAGGGACGTTTACACAGCAAAGTGGGAAGGTGCGTCTTTATAGTACGGCAGCGCAAAGCATAGCAGGTGCTGTGTATTATAATTTTGAAGTATTAAAATCAAGTGGAACAGCGACAATGGCGGCTAGTTCCACCATCATGGGAGCTTTTACAGCCAATTTAAGTGGAGGCACGTTGTCAGCAGGGTCTAGCGCGTTTACGGCGGTCAGCACAACGACGATTGTCGCGGGTGCAACGGTGACCTCTACGTCCGGAGCCCTGTCATTTGAATCGGTGACCTCAAGTGGCTCATTAGGGTCAAGTTCGGGTGGCATTACCGTCTCGTCGACCACAATATTTAATGCATCAGGCGTATTGGAATTAGGCTCAGGTGGGGCAACCACAACGGGTGCCTTGACTAGCAACGTGGCGACTATCCGCGCTGGTTCTGGACGTTTTGTCGTGTTGGGAAATTTTATCCACGACACAACAGGCACCTTCAGTCCTCAAAGCGGGATCATCAAATTTGATGGAACAGCCACCCAGTCGATTTCGGGGATGGCTAGCGTCAATATATTAGAGGTTACGAAGAGTTCAGGAACAGTTTCTACGACCGCTATGACCATCGCGGGAACCTTGCTTACATCAGGTGGTGGTACCTTGTCGTCCTTGGCAACTGCTTTTGCTGTGCGCGGCGCATCAACCATCGGTTCCGGAACAGTGGTCACCTCCACTTCTGGCGCACTGTCCTTTTCCTCCGTTACCTCTAGCGGCTCTATCGGTTCGAGTTCGGGTCTCATTACCGTCACTTCCACGTTCAGCAATAATGGAAGCGGGTTGTTCAGCATGGGTGTTGGAGGAGCCTCGAGTACAGGCGTTGTCACAAATAATGCCGGAGCCACGATTGAGCTCATTGGAGCAGGCAGTATCTGGGTTCTTGAATCAGGCTTTACCAACAGCAGCACCTTTAGAACCGGTAATAGTAGTGCCGTCTATTATGCCACCTCAAGTTCTGCTAATATCAATGTGGGTACTGGGGTGTACCACGGCATAGAGTTTCAGCGTGGCGGCACCTTCATCCTGGTCGCAAGCACTACCTCTCTAGGTTATTTCACGATCACGAGTAGCACCACTCTCGGTCTTGGTGCTCAAACGTTTACCATGGCAGTGCCTTCGAACGGCTTCACGAACAACGGTTTGATCACCATCGATACGGCTAATGGTGGAAAGTTCGTGAGTAACGTCTTCATAAAACAGATCACCGACTCAAGTGGCACAGAGGTGGAGTCTGTCACAACCACAGGAGCGGTGTATGCAACCGTCAACGACCGGAATCGAAACCTGAACGGCACTTCTGTCGAAACCTTGACAGTGACGCTCGCCATTAACGCCGCCGGTGGCAGTGATTCAGAAACGCTCACGCTCACGGAGACGGCTACTAACTCCGGCGTCTTCAGAAATACCGCTTCCTATGCCCTCGTCACCTCAAACGTCGCCTCAACGGGCAATGGTCAGTTTGAACTGACGGGAAGCGGAACGGCGACCTTGACCTATACAGACAACCAAGACGCAAATGATACAGGGACAGACACCTCTAGCTTTGTCTATACGGCAGCGGCCTCATCAGGCGGAGGTGGGGGTGGCGGAGGTGGTGGAGGACTCGCGGTGACCCCTGTCTACCAGACCATCTCGTACGGTGTGACCAACACCGCAGGCAGCGGCCCATCACTCACACTCGTCCAGCTACAAGCTCTTAATCTCGCTTGGCATGGTCTTGTAAAGAGCGCGGATGACAGCGCGGTCTACTACATCGGTGCCGATGGTCGTCGTCACGCCTTTCCAAATAGCAAAATCTACTTCACTTGGTATGGAGATTTCTCCGGAGTGAAGGTGGTACCAGCATCGACGCTCGCGGCGCTTCCTCTGGGCGCAAACGTTCACTACAAACCAGGGGTCAAGATGATCAAGTTCAACACAGATCCTAAAGTGTATGCGATTGCTACTGGAGGCAAACTCCGCTGGGTCAAGTCAGAAGCGCTTGCGCAACAACTTTACGGAACGACCTGGAACAAGATGATTGATGACATGTCAGAAGCCTTCTTCACGAATTACGCCTTTGGCGCAGACATCAACACTTCGGCAGAGTTCATGCCAGGCAGCGAAACAACGGCAAACACCTACATCAGTACGGATTTTGGGTTGTAAGCTAAACGTGTTTCAAAACTCCGCATTCCCATGCGGAGTTTTGTTTTGTCCTCATTGCGATTATAATAAGAAAAGTTTATGTCTGAACGTTTCACCTCACAAACCACGGATCCTAAGAATGAGCGAACCCCCCTGTCGATACGGGAACAGCTTAAACAGGGGTTGTATTTGATGAAGCTTGAGGGATATACGGCGGATAATCCTTGGACGCTTGAGCGTGCGAGTCGTGATGCGTTGCAAAATTTTTTTGATGCGAATAACCAATCGGCGGACAATGTTCCTATCGATGTGACGGAGGGGGACGATGGTTCGGCAACGGTCACGATTCGTGGCCATGTGAAGTATCCGTTTGCTCGTTTATTGTCAGACGGCGCTTCTCACAAGGATGATCGAAAACGCGCGGCCGGTGGTAAGGGAGAGGGAACACGCATGATTGCGTTGACGCTGTTGCGCGATCACGGCGTTCAAGAGGTCGAGTACGGTTCTGGAGAGTGGCGCGTGAGGTTTTATCTGGACGTGCCGCCAATGGAGTTAAATGAGACAGACGCGGATCAAGAGCAGGTACGTGGGCTTTACGCGCGCTTGGAGGAGGTGGGACCGGAAGAGGCGGTTGAAGGGAGCTACATGAAGATTCACGTACCGGATCGTGGCACCGCGGAAGCGTTTGTGAAGGCGCGTGATCTTTTTTATCATTCACACAATACGGATTTTTATCAACCAGATGTTGAAACGGAGAAAGGTGGTTTTCGACTTTTACCAGAAGGTCAAAGTGGTAATTTTTATTTGAACGGTCAGCGTATCTCGTTTAATGAGAAGGAGGCTTGGAACACGGTTCCGCGGTTTCATCTTTGGTCCAAGGAAAGGCCGGAGTACAAAGGGGAAGTATTGACATTGGGGCGCGATCGCGAGGTGGTGACAGAGCATGAGGTGACAGAAATCTTTCTTCCGTTTTTGGTTGAGTCCATGTCGCGAGAGCAGTTGGAGCAGGCGTTGATTGCCTTGGAGCCATTCTATGAGTTAAAGACGTATCATCCGGGAAGCCATCTCGGGTACGAATTTTTAAAAGTGGTGATACGTCGTCTGGCGAGTTTAGATTTTCAACAAGTTTTTGACGCTCGAGATATCGCAGCAGATGTGGGAAATGATGATCAAGAAATGCTGCGTGCGCTCGGTTGTCGGCCTTGTGTCGAAGAATTAGGTAAGATAGGCATGATGAAGGCGTCAACGTTTTACAAGGAGTTGCAGGAGCTAGCACAGGTAGAGCCAAGACCGGAACAACGAGAACGTATGCGACTTGTCGAGGATCTTGCGCGGCAGTTCGTCGCCTTCACGGGTCGTGACGCCTTGAGCGCCAAGCAGTCGATGGAGGCTTTGCTCGCGACAGGAAGAGCGGAGGCGTTTCCGGTGAAGAGGGAACGTGGAGACGTTGAGGTAAAGCCGATTGCCCTTTTTCATGAGCAGCATCCCCATGTCGACGGAAAGTATGATGATGACGTGTACTGGATTTCTGAAAACGCGCTGCGGTTGAGCAACCCGCATCGCATCATGGCGATCTATCTTCATGAGATGTGCCATAAGTTTGGATCCGATCAATCGGCGGATTTTAGTTACGTTTTGACGACGGTGCTCGAACGCTGGGGTCAGTTTTTGGTGGAAAAGCAAGAGACGTTCGTTGCGTTTGCACGCGCATGGGAAAAGACGCCTGTGAAAGAGTCGTGGCGTACCTTGACGGATGCAGAGCGCAGGTTAGGGCCAATGGTGCGCGTATTAGAGCATCGTCCTGGTCATGGAGAAAAAGAAGAGTCCCTCTACAAAGCACGGCAGTTGGAACAAACGCTGTTAGAAATGGTCGAGGGTGTGTTTGGGGGTCAATATACGGCGGAAACGGGAAAAGAGCTGTTTCGATCGGCAAGCTTGCATCCAGCGATGGTTGCGCAACGACAGTTTTTGGCGAGATGGCCTGATGCGGAGGCTCGGGAAATATTTGAGGCGGAAAGGGCGCGACAAATAGAGATCATACGTGGTAAGGAGGCTCGTGTAACGGATCTGCGCCGAAGAATTCAAGAAGAGGAAAAAAAGACAAGGGTGATTGGGTCCAATGTCGCTGCAAAGCGCACGAGGCAGTTAGCGACTACGGCCAAGGCTCAGCTGGAAGCAGCTCTGAAGCCACTAGAGATAGAAGAGCGCCGTCTTTATGCTGAATTGCGCGCGTACGAACAGCTGGTTCCTGATATCAGACAGTTTTCGTCTATTCTAGAAGCGGTACGTCACGGATCGTTGCATGGAAAGAAGATTGATCTGGATGAGGTTGGAGACCTCCATCATTTTGGTCCGCGGTATGCACGTCTCCTGTCAGAATTTCTTACGGAAGGTTCTGGTGGTGAAAAAGCTGAACAGGAATTACGTACATGGCTTACGTTTATAGCTACGGGTTTGGATCACGGCGCATGGCGCGCGGTATTGCTTCGAGAAGCGGAACGACTACTTAAAAAAATGAAACAACAGGTGACACCGCGAGAGTTGCAGTATGCGCGGGTCATTCATGAGGTGTTGATAGAGGATGGGGGAGAGGTGGCTCCTACGAAAGACCGAGAAGTTGCGTCGTGATTTCGTGATGAGCGTGGACGATGACGTCAGCGGGATACGTTCGCTCATCGGGCTGAAGGAGAAGGCCGACGCAAAACATGTTGGCGGCTTTTGCGGCGATCATGCCAGGGAGGGAATCTTCGATGACGACACACTCGGTTGAGGGGATGTCGAGTTTTTGCGCTGCCATCAAAAAGATTGTCGGATCTGGTTTGCCGACGGTGACATCATCCGCGCTTACGATTGCTTGAAAGCAATCGGTGATGCGAAGACTCGTGAGAACTCTATCGATAAACGCTCGACGCGAAGAGGAGGCGACGGCAAGGGGCGTTGGACGTTCGGCGAGCGAGCGAATCAACATCACCGCCCCAGGAATCTCCTGAATGCCGTCACGCTCCACGCGTTTTTGGATATGCCGCCATCGGTCATCCAAAGCTCGCGGGACATCTTCCAACGAACGACCCTGTTCTTCGAATATTGTCCGCATCCATTCTTTAGCACGCACACCGGCAAAGCGACGCGTGACTTCTTCTGGGCTCATGAGAATGCCCCATTCACGCAAGGTGTCGGATTCAGCAGCGCCACAGAGGGTTTGGGTGTCGGAAATGACCCCATCCATGTCAAAAATAACAGCTTTCATAGATAAGAAGGATCTTAGCATATTGTTTGCAAATGCGCGTTTTAAGGTGATACGCTTGACAAAAAGAGGGAAACTTGGTATTTGTAAGATCAACCTGGGTGAAAAACAAGGAGAAAAGCATGGAAGATCGTAGTGTGTTGGATGCATTTTTGAAGGAGTTGGGCGCCGCTACGCAGCGCGTATTGGATCGCGGCGATCTGCCATCGTGGTCGGGTCATCCGACGTTGTACGACCTCGCGTTGCTTGCGACGAATGATTTATCGCAGAAAGATATGCGGCACGCGAGTGCGCACGTGCGAGAGTGCACCGCTTGTCAGGAGCGCAAGGAGATGGTCCAACAGCGGCTTGAGGCCGCACACACGCAGGACGAAGCCATCGAGGTCGTCAAGCAGCTGATGACTGAAGATGTCTAGGACCGACATTCGCTTCTACTTCAACCCGCCTTCGCGTGACGCTACGGCGGGTTTTGTTTTCGGGCGCCCGTCCGTTTGGGACGGGTTGCGTGGCTATGGATAATAAAACAA
>CAYGGQ010000045.1:0-5752 GCA_964349535.1 uncultured Gammaproteobacteria bacterium
TGTCAAGTTCGCGTTTTGTAGGTTGAGTCTATCAAGGGAAGAACAAGGCGTCAAGGTAGCTTGTCAAGGCCCGTATTCTAGCCTTAAAAACGACCCGGCACACTGAAAATGAGTAACTCCTCCTGCCTCCTCTTACTCTAAGAGGAGGTTCTGATGGGTCAGGAATAGACGGGGGCATAAACTTGATAAATAACCGTTAAATCAGTATGATCCTGTGGCTTTAGTCTCTGCTTATAGGTTGATCCCACTAGCGATCCGCCAGCAGGCGGAGAGCTAAGCGCAGGCGTTGGCCGGAGCGTAAGGAAGGTGTACGACACCTGACTGAAGCGCAGTGCCAACAAGCCGAGCATGGAGAGGTGGCTGAGTGGTCGAAAGCGCCGGACTCGAAATCCGGTATACCCGAAAGGGTATCCAGGGTTCAAATCCCTGCCTCTCCGCCATTCGACGCGCTTCGCTTGCTCATGGCATCGCCATTCTCCGGATAACGGAAAAATGAAAAAGCCGTGAGCAAGTAAGAAAAGCGCGGCGAATGCCCTGAGCGGAGCCCTGTGACGCTGCTATAAAGTGGAGTCGAACGGGCTCAGATCCGGACATTCGCCCAAGTGGTGAGTTTATCGAACCATATGAAGACTTGGTACGTGTATATTCTACGTTGTTGTGACAACAGCTTGTATACAGGTATCTCAAACAATGTTGAGGAACGTGTTATACGACACAACGACGGAATGGGTGCCGCCTATACCAGGAGTCATCGTCCCGTTATTTTGATATGGAGGGAAGTCGCCGAATCTGAATCACACGCGAGAAAACGCGAAGCGCAGATCAAAGGCTGGACCCGAATAAAAAAAGAAAATCTTATAAAACATGGCCATCCCGATGGTCCAACAATCAAAAAACCCGCCTCTTGATTTTAGAGACGGGTTTGGAAGAAAGAAAAGATCAGAGAGTGGTCTCAACCGCCTCATCTGTTGTGTTTTCATGACTGCTGATCGTGGCGACCTCCCAACGAGGAACGGTGTCTGCCTCATCACGAACAAGCATGAGGACCGTCGGCTGTTGAAATGGAGTCCATGACTCCATTATTTCATTGACTCCTATCACATCGTTCAGCGTTGTGAGGATGCGTTCAAAACTTGTCGGCCCGCACAAAAACACAATCGCTTTCGCTCTGTTGCTCTTTGCAAGCTGTAAATAGGCTTTCATTCTATAATACAGACTATTCAGACGTCCTCTTCTCATGTCCGCTGCGTTAAGGTCTCCTTCAAAGACTGCTCTCATCTGTCTTGTTGCTGATGCAAGGGACCCACCGCTCGACGCTTGGACGACAGGCGCGTGAAGAGATGGCGGAACAAACAACAGACACCTTCCTTCTGGCGCAATCTGCTGCTCCAACCAGACCATCAAGTCACCAAACAAATGAAACTTTTCTGGAAGAAAAATGATGCGGGTGGTATGGCCTGCCTTCAGATCTAGAGGGCTTGCTCTCCGCTGAATTCGCGGAGGCAGGTTCTCTATCACTTCGCTTTTCCATTCCGTTTTTTCTTCCGGCGGGCTCTGCGACAGCGCAGGCGGCCCCTGCGGTTGACTTTTCTTTTGCTTCGCAAACCAATCGTCCAACGTGCGGTACTGGGCATCATCCGGAACGATGATGGTCCGCAGCACATCCCCTTGCACCACGTAGCAAGCGTCGCCATCGTAGTAGTATTCGCCAAACGTGGTTGTTCCCGCTTCCACTCCTGTTTGTTCAGCGAGGGCCTGGTGTGTCGCTCTTTGCGCGCGTGTCCGTGTGCCAAGTCTGCTGAACAACAAACAAAGCTGCGTTGGCAGTGGTTCTGCCTTTCTCAACGCCTCAAAGATCTGATAGAGATACCGTGCATGCTCGTCCTTGGTGAAGCTATGGTTGTCTTCCATATCATCCCGTTTGACGCGCTGCGCAAATCGACGCATGGCATGCGGAGAAATGAATACCTTTTCAGGATCTTGCACGGTGACACCTCCTGTTTCATGGTTTATGTAAAGAACCACCTACACCGTAATAGAAAAAATAGGCTTTTGTCAAGCCTTGGACTCAAGAAAATCGTTCTTTTACGGGAAAAGGAATAATATCATTTATTGACCCTGTTCCTGCAAAAAGCATGGCCAGACGATCGACGCCAAAGGCGATACCCGCGGCTTGTCCCATCTCTGGCAATACTCTCAAAAAATGCTCATCAAAGCCCCATGTTTTTTTCCCCAATTTCTGCCGTAACGCCTTTTCTTCTTGAAACCGCGCGCGTTGCTCGGCCGCATCCGCTAATTCCGCAAACCCATTTGCCAATTCCAGATCACCAATATACAGCTCTGTGCGAAGCGCGTAACGAGGGTCTTCGCTGCTGCGACGCGCGAGCGCGGCCATGGAGGCGGGGTAATAATATAAAAAGGTTGGACAGACTTCTGTCTTTGCCTCATTCCATCCAAGTCGTGGTTCGACTTCAGACAAGAAGATCTTAAAAAACAGATCGTCGAATGAGTCTTCTGCCCCGACGGTTTGCCCGTGCGCACGAGCAACCTCTCCCACCATTTCGGGACGTTCAAGCAAGCTGTTCAGATCGACATTCGCATACTTTTTCATAGCTTCCGCGACCGTGAGTCGTCGAAATTTTTCTTTCGGCAACGTTAAAGCAGCTGATGGGGTAGCGGAGGCCGCGGAACGAATCATCGCCTCCGTGTCTTGCATCAACTCTTCCAGACCTGCGTCGCGTCGATACCATTCCAGCAGCAAAAACTCTGGGTCATGTGTTCCGTCCCAGGGTTCTCCATTTCGAAAACAAGGACCCAAATCGTAAATCTTGTCGAACCCCGCGGCCAACAAACGTTTCATCGCGTATTCGGGAGAAGTGATCAGCGCTGCTTCATGGGACGTTCCATTCTCTTCCGCGACCTTGGTCCAAAATGGCTCGAGATGGGGCTCCTGACCGGGGATGCCGACGAGACGTGGCGTGAACATTTCCGTAAATCCTTGATCATCAAAAAACTTCCGTATGGAGCGAATAACTTGTGTACGTAGAAGAATGAAATCTTTATTCATACTCATAGACAAAGCCCCGCCGGGTGGGCAGGGCTTTGGTCATTTAACGAACTAGGTAAGGCAACAAGGCCATGAAACGCGCCTGCTTGATGGCGTTGGCGAGTTTACGCTGGTGCCAGGCACAAACCCCGGAGCGCTTGCGCGGAACAATCTTTCCGAAAGAAGAAAGGTAGCGACGCAACGTGTTCGTGTCCTTGTAGTTGATGGACGTTGCGTTTGTCTGACAAAAGTGACACTGACGATTTACGTTCTTTTGCATAAATGAAGTGAGTGAGCACGCTGCGGAATGGATCAACCAGACGCGTGCGGGATGAATTTAGTAAGTAATGAATTTAAAACGGGATATCTTCGACTCGAATTTCCTGATCGCCCATGCCCTTGTCGATGACGGGAGCATCGCTTACGGGAGCTTCATTCATCGGAACTGTCTGCGGCTGGCCGACTGCTGGGCTGACGGTGCTCCCAGCACTCACGGGACGAGGCGCGCCACCGGCGGGGGCTCCTCCGCGATCCAACATGATCATATTGTCAGCGATAATTTCTGCACGATTCTTTTTTGTTCCGTCTTGCGCCTCCCATTCACGAGTCTGCAAGCGACCTTCAACGTAAATCTTTTTCCCTTTAGTCAGATATTGAGCGCAAATTTCCGCGAGCTTGCCCCAAGCGACGATATTGTGAAACTCCGCCTTTTGCTGTTTCTGCCCCTGCGCGTCCGTCCATTGATAGTTGGTGGCAACACCGAAGGAACAGACGTTTTGACCTGATGGGATCGTGCGCAGCTCGGGGTCCCGAGTGACATTACCGATCAGTTGAACACGGTTGAGATCCATACGATGCTAGCTTATACCTCTTTCACGTCCTCACTCAAGGCCGTCTCGATTTTCTTGTCTAATTCAACGGCGGAGAGCGTTTCAGTTGCCGGAGCTTCTTCCTTCGGCTCTGTCAGTGCCGCGACCCCTTCTTTAATTTCTTGACCTGCCTTTGTCCCTTCTTTCGCCTCAACTTTATCGCGACGACGTGGGCGGTCCTCTTTTTGTTCGACGTTAACTTCCGCAAACTGAATCAAATCGTACTTCTGATCAGAACCCGCATCTTCCGCATTCAAAAGAATGTGACGAAGGACTTCGTTCGTGATGCGCAAATTTGTCTCGATCTTCCCGATCGCGTTCTTCTCTGCTTTTAACATCACAAGCACGTAGTGACCGAAACGCTGGTTCTTGATGGGATAGGCAAAACGCATTTTTCCCAAGCGCTTGGTGGACTCCACCGTGCCTTCGTACTTTGTTAACAACGCGTTCACTTTTGTTTCCACCGTTCCTACTTCTTCGTCCGTAAATGTCGCGGGAATGATGTACAACAACTCGTAAAGAGTCGGCATAGAATAATGACATGTCCCCTCTTCGGGGCTCCCTTGGGTTTAAACCCTTAGGAATGGCCAGTCATGATTAATTTTTAATAGCGTGACATTACCGAAATCTAATAAAACTGTCAATATCCTGCCCGTGCGACTGCGTCTTTTACCTCACCTGCTGATAGGGGTAATTCAACGCGCTTCATACGACTCGCCGACCCTTTGACAACACCCACGGTTGATGGAGCAAGATCGAAAAATTCGGCCAGAAAGCCGATCAATTCTTCATTGGCACGACCCTCGATCGGTGGTGCAGCTAAACGAATTTTAAGCACCCCCTCCTGCCAACCAACGATCTCACTTTGATGGGCATTGGGCACAACCAGGACAGAGAGGATCATAAACTATTTTGACCGCATCTTCTTCAACTTTTTCAGATCCTCCGGCACGCCTTCTGGTTCGGTTTCAAGATACAGATTCATGTTTTTTAATTTTGGGTGATGCACGATGGCGCGAAAACCATCGAGACCGATAAATCCTTTGCCGAGATGCTCGTGGCGATCTTTGTGCTCCGCAAAATCAACTTTGGAATCATTGCAGTGACTCATCTTGAGGCGCTTGAGACCGACGATTTTATCGAAAGCCTTGAATGTTTGTTCGACGGCGTCCGCGGTACGAAGATCGTAACCGCTCGCGAAAGCATGTTGTGTGTCAAAACAAATCCCGAGTTCTGGATGATCGATTCCTTCGAGCAGCTCTGCTAATTCTTCAAAGGTATCCCCGATAACCATGCCAGCGCCAGCAGAAATTTCGATCAGAAGTTGGGTAGAGCCCTCGTATCCATCGAGGACCTGTTTGATGCCGTTGATCACAAGCTTCATCGCTTGTTTCTCACCGACATCCTTTGCGCTTCCCGGATGAAACATCGCGTACTTCGCGTCGATCAAGGTGCCGCGCTCTAACTCTTCTCGGATAATACGCGCCGAGTTTTTGCGAATGCGCTCTTCACCGCTCGCAAAATTAATATAATATGGAGCATGAATCGCCCATTCCTTAAGTTGACCAGATTTACAGTTCTGACGAAACGCCTCGATCATCTCTGGCGTAATCTTAGGCGCCGGCCCGCCTTGCGGTGAACGAGAAAAAAACTGAAAAACTTCACACCCAAGTTTTGCGGCATTGAGTGGTGCGTTTGGCAAGCCACCCGCGATCGAGACATGTGCTCCAAATAACATAAGAATTGGCTTATTTTAAACAAAAAACGGCGTATCGACAAGTGGCCAAAAACCCTTGACAAAATGGCTATTTTAAGATATATTGTGATGATTCCTTCC
>CAYGGQ010000045.1:5852-7859 GCA_964349535.1 uncultured Gammaproteobacteria bacterium
GCCAAAAACCCTTGACAAAATGGCTATTTTAAGATATATTGTGATGATTCCTTCCAAGGAATTTCCCTGCTGTTTTGACAAAAACCGTTCTCCCAAGGAGAGACTATGACAACGGCTTCGAACAGTCCGGTTCTCGTCATGCTGAGTGGGATCGATTTTGAGTGGAGCAGCATGCTGTTTCACCGATATGCCACTGGCCTTATACTACGCATCCAGCACGGTGACAGGTCTGTATTCAAGATCGTCCTCAGTGTGGCGGGTCTCGAGTTCCGTATCGGTCGACCCGATCGCCTTTCCGGCACCATCGTCGACATCGAGGGTGACTCAAACGGGCTCCTCGCGGTCGGCAATGACGTCCGATTCGATTGCAAACGCAGGAGCGATGGCGAAAACGGTCTCAACGGCCCGGCCGAGATGTACATCCTGCGGGAGGGGTTCAACACCCCGACCGAGGTTCCCGCCGTGCCGATCATCCGCCCGATCGTGGGTCCCTGACTCATACGCCTCTACAAACTCCCCCATCGAGCTAAGCTCGATGGGGGAGTTTTCAATTGTCCTTATTATTTCTTATCCGCCTCTTTCAAACACTCTTTCTTCAACCAGTCGAGCGCGCGTCGGTTGCGCATTTGGATCCCAACGTACTCGCGATATTCTGGTGACGCGACGCGTTCGCGTGTTTCTTTATCATCCGGTCGGAGGTTGGTGAGAATACGATCAATTTCTTGGTCCACTTCTTCATCCGTGATTTTGATCGCTTCACGTTTTGCGATCTGTTTGATTAACACGGCTGTTTTGATACGACGCACGGCTTGCGGAACAAAATCTAATTTGAGTTCATCTGCCGTCTTTTTCAATGAAGACAGGTAATCTGGCCAGCTCATCCCCTGCTCTTCGATCCCCTGCTGGAGTTCTGCAATCATTCGACGAATTTCTTCGTTGACCAAAAGATCTGGGACATCGGAAAAGGTGGAGTGATCGACCAGCTTCTCTAGCATCTCGACCTCGGCGGCCTCACGTGCGCGATGCTCGGCTTCGGCTGTCATGTTCTCACGCAACTTTTCTTGCAACTGCGCCAATCCTTCTAAACCAACGCCCTTGGCAAACTCATCATTCACCTCGGGCATCGTAAGCTCAAATATTCCCTTTGTTTTTGCCGTGAATTCTACTTCTTGACCAGCGAGATGTTTTTGAAAATGTTCCTTTGGAAAAGAAAGTTTGAAGGCGCGCTCTTCTCCGGGACCGATCCCGACCAACTCTTTGGTGAAGCCTGGAATATAATGTTCTTCGTTCAGATACACACGATAGTCTTTGCCCGTACCACCTTCCAAAATCACGTGATCTTTTTTCATTTCAAGATCGATTATGACGAGATCATCGATGGTCGAAGGGCGTTCCACACGCGCTTCCGTGCGGCGCATACGGCGCATTTCATTCAAAGCGTTTGTAATCTGTTCATCCGTGACCTTTGTTTCTTTCATGCTGACCTCACACTTTTTAAAGTCTGGAAATTCCTTCACTTTTGGTTCAACGGGCGCGATGATGTTGAACTTCACTGGTTGTCCTGGTGTGAGCTGATCGATCGCGACTTCTGGCGAACCGACGGTATCGATCCCTTCGTTCAAAATCGTACGGACATAGAACGCACGCACTAATCGCTCAAGCGCCGTCTCCCAAATACGCATCTCTCCGTATGCACGTTTCGCATCTTCATAGGTTGCTTTTCCAGGACGAAAACCGGCGATCGGTTTTGAAGTCGTCAAATCTTTCACAGCCTCCTCAAGATAAGGACGCGCTTCTTCCACCGAAACTTCAAACTCAATTTTGACCTCTGACTTCGGTAACGAAGTGACTTTGATATCAGGCATAGAATGACGAGAGCCTACGGGGAAATGGGGGAGGTGTCAATAAAACCCCCTCAATCCCCGTTTCGGCTGAGCTCACGGCCGAAGCCCTTGTCAGGGGGAGGTCAGAGTCAGATCCTCCCCTGATAAGGGGAGTGAGAGGGGT
>CAYGGQ010000046.1:0-7447 GCA_964349535.1 uncultured Gammaproteobacteria bacterium
GGTCAGTGCCAACTATCAAGGAGGTGACATTGTGGGGGCAGTCGAGGAGGCAAAGCAAAGGATTGAATCAAAACAGCTGCCGAATGGCGTAACTGTTTCGTTCGAAGGGACGTACAAGAGTCAAAAAGAAAATAGCCGACGTTTGGCCATTCTGTTCCTCATCGGTCTCGGTCTTATTTTTGGAGTGCTCTATCACGGCTTCAAATCCTTGCCGCTTGTCTTCCAAATTATGTTGAACATTCCAACCGTTCTCATCGGGGGAATCATTGGCGTCTGGCTTACGGGCGGAGTGGTAAGTCTCGCTCACTTGGTTGGATTTGTCTCGCTCGCAGGAATCGTGTCTCGAAACGGCATCATGCTTCTGAGTCATGCATTACACATAATTAAAGAAGAAGGGCGGCCATTCTCTCCGGAAACAATTCTTCATGCAACCCTTGATCGAGTTGTGCCGGTCTTCATGACCGCCGGAACAGCAGCGTTGGCGCTCGTACCGTTAATGCTCGCTGGAGGAGAGCCGGGAAAGGAGCTGTTGCACCCGATTGCCGTTGTGATCTTCGGTGGTCTGACGTCCTCAACGCTTATCGCTATCTTCCTCACACCAGCCGTCTTCTACTTTCTAGGCAAGCGAACGCCAAAAATGTTTGCCGCCTCACAAATAGAATAAGAAAAGTATCCGTGTAGGAATAAATGGTGTCGATTGATAGCTGAATTGATTAGATGAAACAAAAAGGTCTCTTCATGCAGAGATCTTTTTGTTTGACTGGTAACGCAGATGAAAGATCCAGCGGTTACGTTCGCGATTTGGCAAATCGATTGTAAATGAGAGCAATCATCGCCCCGAGAATCCAAAAGGCTGCCACTTCGAAAACTGTGCCGAGAATAATATGCCAAATATTTGAATCAAATTCGGTTACTTGTAGGTGCAGACCGGCAACAAATAAACTCATCATCCATTCATAAGAGCGAGGGGCAATGGAAATCCAAAGATGGAAAAGAGGGTGCAGAATCAAATCTATAATGGCAAGTGTATTTGCGAATGCGATGACTTTAAACATATTTATTTATAGTTCTTTAATAATTCTTTCCAAAAAACAAAGGCGATGATCGGAAAGGCTATCGCCGTTATGACGCCTGGGTAGTAGCCTCCGACAGCTAACGCTTTCCAAACATGATGCAATTCCAGTAGGTACACAATCCCCGGTATCACCATGAGACGCAACCGCCATTTTTCATTCAGAATGAGAAGAAAAGAAATGAAGAGAAGCATCCAAAGCATGATCTGAAATATGAGAAAAGATGCTTGCGGGACGGACATTGTTTCAAATGGTTTAAAAACAAATTTGAAATAGGAATCCACGTTATAGAAATGGTTAAAATATTCCTCCAAGCCGTGCGCGACAAATATGGGAATTGAAATAAGAAAAATGGTCTTCAGCTTATTCGAAATCATAGTTTTTGAAAAATAAAAAGTTCTTTTATCGCCATTGGAAAGAACCATGGGGACGAAATAGTTCTTGTTAATAAAAAACCTTGGTCGGTAAACGCCTTGATATTTTGTTGTCTGGAATAGGGTCTGCAGCCGTAGAGCGCAGCAAGCCATATTCCTGTCCGCGTATCCCTCACGGCTGAATTGATAAAGAAGCCTCCTTGTTTCAAAAAACGTGACAAATTTTTTACGGTGGATTCAAGCGGCACATATTCTAATACTCCTCCGGTAATGATAACGTCGAATTGTGTATTATCCGGTTCCGGAAGGTCGTTCTGAATATCTCCCACAAAAACTCGAGCCCGAGACTCTAATTGATTTTTTTGGATATTCCGCCATGTCCGTTTCACCATTTGAGCATTCCTATCAAACGCAACAATGTTCGCATGGGGGAATCGTTTTAGAATAGCAATGGAATAGAGACCTGTCCCACAACCAGCTTCTAAAATTTTTAGGGGCTGTTCTACTCCGACAGGAAGCTGGGAAACAAAAAAATCAATGGCTCTTTTATATCCGATGAGCCAGACGCCAACTTCATAGAAGTTGGCTAGGAACGAGTATAATTTGTTCGAATCCATGAATTATGTAGAAAAATGCTCTATTTAGAGTACCTAAAAAGCTAAGCCTTGAACAACTTAACTTGTTGGGTTGTCTACAAGCCACCCTAGACGCCCCACCGCCCTAGCGTCATTGATGGGTCATATGATAACCAACGCCATAGCGCGGCCAGTGGGGGCTCCTGACCGCACACAAACCGAACAGAAACCAGTAAAAGTGAAGTATTGTCTCTATGCGAGAAAAAGTACCGAATCAGAAGAACGGCAGGTGCTTTCCATCGATTCCCAAGTCAAAGAAATGCTCCAACTGGCCGAAAGGGAGGGGCTGGATGTGGTCGAAATGCGGAGAGAAAGCCATTCGGCGAAATCAACCGGACAGCGACAAGTGTATAACGAACTTCTTGAAGATATTAGGCAGGGAAAGTTTAATGCGATTCTCACATGGGCACCCGATCGTCTTAGTAGAAATGCTGGCGACCTTGGCGCACTTGTCGATCTCATGGACCAAGGTCTCCTTCACGAGATCCGTACATACGGTCAGAAATTTACAAACATTCCGAACGAAAAGTTTATGCTCATGATCCTTGGATCGACAGCTAAACTCGAAAATGATCATCGAGGCGAAAACGTAAAACGCGGACTACGAACACGGGTCGAGATGGGTCTCTGGCCAGGAGTTGCACCTCTTGGGTATCTGAATCAGGGACGGATGGATAAAAAATGTCAGATTCTTATTGATCCAATCCGCGCGCCCATCATTAAGCAAATATTTGAGAAGATGGCGCATGAACAGTGGAGAGGACGAAAGATCTACAACTGGTTGAAACACGATCTTAATTTCAAAACCCGTGGCAACAAATCGCTTACCTTGGGTGGCGTCTATCGAATTATAGACAATCCTGTCTACTACGGAGTCTTTGAACGACCTAGAAAAAGCGGTCAGTGGTACGAGGGTAAGCATATGCCGATTATTACAAAAGAATTGTTTGATAAGGCCCAAGCCCAACTCAAACGCGACCAGATCGTTCGCGAGAATAAGGAATTCGCATTCACAAAACTTTTTACTTGTGGGCTTTGTGGATCCGGCATCAGCGCAGAAGAGAAATATAAGCAACTCAAAGATGGAACTACAGCCAAGTACGTCTACTACGGTTGCTCACGAGCAAGGGATCGTGATTGTAAAAACCAATACATTCGAGAAGAGGAACTTATCACCCAGCTATTCAACATCATGGATCAGGTGAATATCAACGAGCTTGGAATGCGCGCAAAACTTGAGGAAGAAATAAAGCGATTCGGTAAATTCCAAAGCATCGTGCTTGGTGGCAAGGGTAAGCAAGATCCAACAGAGGCGGAAGTGAATATACGAACGTACGTGAAGTACCTTCTCAAAGAAGGAACGGTGACGGAGAAGCGGGAGTTATTGGGAAATCTTAGGAGTAGGTTGGTCTATCAGGATAAGCGCATACGTCTGCTCGCTTGAGCTTGTGACTTCATGAATTCTCTTGAAATGAATTGGCACTCATATTGCACGAGTGCTCGATCCGATGTAGGGTTTTTGTGAAATATGGCTTCCGGACCAAGGATCAAAATATATTTTTCTGAATATTTTGACGTAAATCCATCAGCACTACACGAGTACGGGGCCTTTAACGTCTCGTTAGTTAATGATTTACCACTTTTTATAGACCCATTCTTACTTTTCAATAGTCCAAAGTCTGAGTACAAAAAACTTCACGAAGAAATGATCGAATATGTTCTTTTTCTTCGAGAGAAGGCTCGCGAAGGATCGATTGATCCGGGTCTTTTAAAAGCGTGGTTTACTTTTCCAGAAGTAAAACAGACCTGGCTTGGATTTTCACGTGTGGGTAATGCGGGAAGTGGCCTTGGAGATGATTTCGCGAAGGCATTAAATCGGAATCTTAATGCTGTATTTCCAAAATTTGGCGAGGAACCAATTTCTAATGGAAGCCATCTTGAAAAATTGTGTTTGTTAGATGATGGTGTCGGAAAGGATAATATAAGCGATTTTACAACAAACCTTATTAAGGGTTTCTTGCTGCGCTACACCGAAGAATTTGCAAAAAAACACTTACGCGAGGATCAACGAAAACGAATTAATGTCGACAAAACATCATTTAATTTTAATACTGAGAAATGGGAACGTGGGACTTACGAGCTTCCGTATATTGGAAATGATTACGTCATCCTCGTACCGCGAGACATATTGACCAAGGATAATACATGGATTAACCGCGATGATCTCCTTGGTAATATCGATGAAATCGCTAATGCTGTTTCGGACTCCCAACTTCGTGCAGAAGTAAATAACTATTTTAAATTAAGGCTAAAAGAAATATCTGGAAAAAAGAAGCCTACTTCAAAACAACGAAGGAAAGCTTTTGCTTCGGCGTTAACACACTATCCAGCATTGCTCGATTACTACATTCTTTTAAAAGAGAAACACGGAGATGAGGCTGAGCTGTTAAGCGCAGAAAGAGTTACAGAATCGGAGGCGCTATTTATTCAGGGCGTTCAAAAAATTGCCGACAAACTGTTTGGGGAAGGCTTTTACTCGATAATTCCCGATACACTAGAGGAGGCACGAAAAAGAGTAGTTTTCCTCAAGCACGTTATTGAAAAGCAAGACGGCTATAGATTCTTTTTTATGAAGGATAAAAAAACTGGTAAGGAGAAACCGATCCGACGCGAAGAAGATCTTCAGATTCTTTATCGGCTTACATGGTTCGCTACCATTTCAGACGTGAACAGAGAGGTGAATAATGGTCGCGGACCCGTTGATTTCAAAATTTCCCGTGGTTCTAAAGATAAAGCTCTGGTTGAATTTAAACTTGCAAAAAATACAAAGCTTGAAAAAAATCTTCAAAAACAAGTGGAAATTTATGAGGAAGCGAATGATACGAGAAAGTCCTTAAAAGTGATTGTGTATTTCACAAAAGAAGAGCTTGATAAAGTTAATGGTATATTAAAGAAATTGAAGCTTGATCAAAATCCAAACATCATCCTGATAGACGGACGAAACGACAATAAACCGTCTGCTTCTGTAGCCTAACGCAAAACGACCCAAAAGGGTCGTTTTGTTGGTCACAATTGATATCGCACAGAACTCGCACATGCCGAGGCACGTGGGTCTGCCGATACTAAATTGTCATGGCGGAGAGGCAGGGATTCGAACCCTGGCGGGGCTTTTGGCCCCCTAGGAGATTAGCAATCTCCCCCCTTCAGCCTCTTGGGTACCTCTCCGTGCATTGTCCTGAGTCCATCGAAGGACTCGGCTTGATGGCACTTCGTTACGGTCGGGTGTCGGACACCCTCCCTGCACTTCGGCCATCGCCTGCGGCCAGCTGAGCTGGCCTGCGCTTTGCTCACTCCGTTCGCAAGTGGGGATATGAATGACTAGCTTCGATCGGAGCGTAAGCTCGGCCATAGTAACGATTTCCCGGGTTTCTTTCAAGACTCGACAAAAAGCCTGTAAATCAAGTATGCTTTCCACGCCCGACTAGCCTAAAGCACGGAGAGGTGGCTGAGTGGTCGAAAGCAACGGACTTGAAATCCGTCGTACCAGAAATGGTACCGTGGGTTCGAATCCCACCCTCTCCGCCATGAAAAAACAGTGAGCATCGAAAAGATGCACACTGTTTTTTTCTTCCCTAAAAATCATCCACATAAAAATCATCCACATTGACGCGCGTCATGGATAGGGATATGTTTCTTATTCCTACCATTCACAAAAGTGCGTTATGAAAAAATACCATCTTGCTACATTGGGTCATCGGCTCAAAAAGTTGCGGGAACAAAAAAAGATGACGCGAGATATTTTGGCAAAACAGGCGAAGGTTAACTACAACACCATCATCAAGATCGAGTCCGGCGCAAACCAAAATCCAACGATTAAAACCGTGATCCGTCTTGCGCAGGCGTTTAAAATCACCGTGGAAGATTTTTTGAGCTAGCCATGCCGGAACGCACCCTACAAGAGCAGGTATATGCGATCGTGAGGAAAATCCCCGCAGGAACATGTTTGACGTACAAGCAGGTCGCGGAGCGGGCCGGCCGCCCAAAAGCCTATCGAGCCGTCGGGAATATCTTGAATAAAAATTATGATCCGACCATTCCGTGTCATCGCGTGATCCGATCAGACGGTCAGACGGGTGGGTACAATCGTGGTTCAAAACAAAAGCGCATTCGTCTAAAACAGGAGGGCGCGCTATCATCCATGTCTATGACACTACACGTTGGCGATAAAGCGCCGAGTTTTTCTTTGTTGGATCAAGAGGGGAAAGAGCATGCGCTCAAGGATTATCAAGGACAGTGGGTGTTATTGTATTTCTATCCAAAGGACGACACGCCTGGGTGTACCAAAGAGGCGTGTGGCTTTCGTGACAACCTTCCAAAATTTAAAAAAATGAAAGCTGTGGTGTTTGGCATCAGCGCCGATTCCGTTAAAAGTCATGCCAAGTTTTCGGCTAAGTTTAAGCTGCCGTTTACGCTGCTCGCCGATGATAAAAAAGAGGTCGTGGAACAATACGGTGTGTGGGCAAAAAAGAAGTTTATGGGACGTGAATACATGGGGATCCTTCGGAACAGTTTTTTGATTGATCCTAAGGGAAAAATTGCTAAGGTTTACGAACAAGTAAAGCCGGAAGCGCATCCAGCGGAGGTGTTGGAAGATTTGATGGGGTTTGACAAAATGGTTGAAAAATGACAAGATGTCGTTCTGTTCTTTAGTTCTATCCAACAACATCAGGCCAACCAAGGAGACGCAATGCCCACGAAGACCGCAAGGAAAAGGAAGCCAGTCAAGTTCGAAACGATCGCGGAGCTCGCGCAGCAGGTCAAGAGAGCTGCGAGCAAGGTGGCCAAGAGAGCGCAACGGCCTCAAAAGATCGATGAGGAGCACTCACCGCTGACGCGGGAGCAGCAGCACCTGGCCGCGCGTTGGAATTTGCCACATGTGATTACACGGCTTAGTGCGGGCAAGCCGGGCGATACGACAAAGATTCTCCAGATCCTTGAGGAGGATCTGGAGCCATTCAAGGACACCGAGTCCCCGACGCATCCTGGGGATCTTGCTCGGAATAGCGATGACTGGACGTGGCTCCTGATTTTTTGTCAGAAGATCGGGCTGGTCATCTCGTTTCAGTACGCGGCTGAAGGTGCGCCTGCGATGCAGCATGGCTCACCCGACCCCGCGCGCATCCACGACCACTGGCAGACGCACTTGTGCGTCGCCCTGCCGAACAAGGGCTGATCTCTTTATGCACCCCCGCTTCTAAGAAGCGGGGGTTTTTCTTTTTATGGACTGGATGATATCTTTTAATATATGACGATTCGTGATTTACAAGACTGGGTCGAAGAAGATTGGGCCAAGGCCTCTAAAAAG
>CAYGGQ010000047.1:0-7404 GCA_964349535.1 uncultured Gammaproteobacteria bacterium
GAGCGACGTCGGCCGCCGCGGCTACCGGAACTGGTGCCGGGGGCGGCGGGGGAGGAACAGCCCCCAGGGTTACGATCGGCTCGGCAACGACCACTGGCGCAGCCGCGTCTTTGGGAGCGGGTGTGTCGATGTCCACGTCGGGCGTGATGATCGCTGGGTCAGAGAGCCCAAGGAGCTTGCGCCGCCTGTGCTCGATGATCAAGATCCAGAGAAAGCTCGCGAGACCGGGAGCGAGGGCGTAGAACCAGAGCAGGATCGTTCCCCAGCTCCAGGTGAACGCGCTTGCCACGCTGATCGCGAACAGCGATTGCGCCGGCGGCGTGGCCAGATCGGCCTTGATGTCGTGCTTTCGCAGAAGCGATTGCAACGCATCGAAATTCGCCTGTTCGAGACCCTGGAATTTGTCAAAGGTCTCGGGCGCAAGCGTCATTCCTTTCAGCACGAGGATGTTGTTCCGCACGGGCATCATGCCCGCGAGCTCGATGTCGAGCTTTGCCTCGAGTGTCACGAGCTGACGTTGGGCCAGCGAGCGTTGCTCGGTGGTCTGGGTCAGTGCCGAATTGATTTCGCCGAAGCGCTTGGTTCTGGCGCGGCCGGGATTGCCGCTGAAGAAGAAGTTGGTGAATCCCAGAGCGTGGATTTCCTGCTCGATTTTGGGGTTCATCTCGCCCCGTTCCTCGGTCGTGACGGCCGCTTGGAGCGTGGCGATCTTCGCATCGAAGGCATCGATCTCGGCCTGCTTGGACTTGAGATCCGGCGCCTTTTCGGCGCGGATGCTCTCCTCGACCATGTTGATGTACGGGCGGACCACCTTTTCGTGGGCCGCGGCGCGATCGCTGCCGAGCGTCCGGCCGTAGAGCCAGACGTTGAGGCGTCCGGCTTCGACCGGCGTGATGCCGATGTAGATGAAGCTGATGATACCGAGCAGGCCGATGTTCGGCCAATTGGTGCGCCGATACCACTTGTCGTCACCGCGACGGATGAAGGCGAACGACACCCAGCCCTTCTTGATCGCCACGTGGCTCATGAACATGAAGAGCCCGATGAACGTGGTGAAGAGCACCTGCATCCCGACGCTGTTCGGCGAGATGAGACCTGACATGACCATGTACGTCAGGTACGTATAGTACAAAACGACGAGGTACTGGAAGGCGGGCTGCACCCACTCGTCCATGGCCTCGCCAAGGCCACTGAAGAAACCACCGAACTTCTTGATCTGTTTGAGGATGATTCCGGTTGCTGGGTTCATTGCGCTGGTCTCCTCGGGGTCGCTGTCATTTTTGCGCACGGTATGCCTTTCTGTGGGGGTCTGTTGAATCAGGTTGTGAAAAGAACGTGTATTTATACCATAATTCGTGACTTTTGTCAACTGCCGCAAGGACAAAAGACGATAAACAAAAAATGGCTATGATTAGCCATTTTTTGTTTTAACCCGTCGCTGTTCTTCGCCTCCATCTGTCATCCTCGTGCGAAGTTCGACGGAGACACGGCAAAGCTGAGCTTAGCTCTGGGATCCAGCTGATCGAATAAATGAGAGATTCCTTGTGTATTGGTGCTACCGCACGCTGGATCCCCGCGTTCGCGAGGATGACAACGGGAGAGCTATCTCCCCAACCCCATCCTGTCATAAACGAGCTTCATCTTTTCCTTAGCTGCGTGTCTTGCCTGATCTCTCCCATGGTCGAGAATTCCCATCAAATGTTCAGGGTTTTCCTTGTATTCTTTGATTTTTTTGGTGATAGGGGCTAAGTGATTGATGACTGCCTCTGCAAGATCTCTTTTAAACTCGCCATAGCCTTTGCCGGCGTATTCCTGTTCAATATCTTGGATAGGGCGACCGGTCATGTGGTGATGGATCGTGAGGAGATTGGCGAGGGCGGGTTTCTTTTCTGCATCAAATCGAATGTCAGAGCCAGAGTCTGTCACGGCTCGACTAATTTTGTGGCGAATCGTGTCCGCATCGTCATCAAGCATGATGACGCCATTTTTTGATTCGTCGCTCTTACTCATCTTTTTTTCAGGATCCTGAAGGCTCATGATGCGGGCTCCATGTTTTTGAACGAGCACTTGGGGAATCGTGAACGTTGGTCCAAAGTGCTCGTTAAAGCGACGCGCTAACAATCTCGTCAATTCAACGTGCTGCATTTGATCCTCACCTACGGGCACGATGGTCGTGTCATACAATAAAATATCGGCTGCCATGAGCGCGGGGTAGCTAAAGAGACCTAAACCAGAGCGTTCGCGTCCTGCTTTTTCAGATTTATCTTTAAATTGCACCATGCGTTCCATCTCACCCATCTTTGCCAGCGTCCCTAACACCCAACCCAGCTCCGTATGCTCTGGAACCTCACTTTGAATAAATAAGTTACAACGTTTTGGATCAAGTCCTATGGCTAGATAGGTCGCGGCAATATCGATCGTACTTGCGCGTAATTCCTTTGGATCCTGCGGCACGGTAATAGCATGCAAATCAACAATACAAAAATAGCAGGGATAGCGATGTTGAAGCTCGACCCACTGTTTCAGAGCGCCAATATAGTTGCCAATATGTGGGGTGCTGGTCGGTTTTACGCCAGAAAAGAGAAGGTCTTGCATATGAAAAGAAGCATAACGTCAAACCCTTACGGGCGCAATGAATTGCGCCGCTACGTCAATTTGGCCTTGGTTTTCGTAGGGGCGCGGTTATCGCGCCCGTCTGCGTCACCTCCGGTGCGCAGACGACGGAGGGCGGGATGACCCCGCCCCTACAGGGTTGTTTCATCGTAGCGGCGTGATTCATCACGCCTGTCTAGATGCGTCAGCCCTTACCCCAAAAATCCCCCTGCCTGAATCTCCCAAAGTTTTTGATAAATCCCCGTTTTTTGTAATAATTTTGCATGCGTACCCGTTTCTACGACAGAGCCATTCTCCATCACCACAATGCGATCCATTTGCATGATGGTTGAAAGACGATGAGCGATCACGATAACTGTTTTGTCAGCCATGAGCGTATGGAGAGCGTCTTGAATGAGCGCTTCAGATTCAGAATCAAGGCTTGAGGTCGCCTCATCTAGAACGAGAATAGGGGCATTCTTCAAAATAGCACGTGCAATAGCGACGCGTTGGCGTTCACCGCCGGAAAGTTTGATGCCGCGTTCTCCAACAAGAGTTTCATATCCTTGAGGGGAGTGCATGATGAACTCATGACAATGGGCTTTTCGAGCAGCCTCAAATACTTCTTCTAAGGTTGCATCTCGTCGGCCATAGCGAATATTTTCAAACAGGGAACGATGAAAGAGAATGGGTTCTTGTGGAACAAGGGAGATTTGTTCATGAAGACTTTCTTGCGTTACATCACGAATGGATTGGCCATCAATCAAGATTTTGCCACGGTTGAGATCATAAAAACGGAAGAGAATTTTTACGACCGTTGATTTACCGGCACCAGAAGTACCGACTAATGCGATTTTTTCGTGGGGCTTAATGGCGAGGTTGAAGTTGTTCAAGACACCCGATTTTTTGTGATAGCGAAACGTGACGTTTTGAAAGTTGATAGCTCCACGGTTCACAGCAAGGGCTTTTGCATTGCGTCGGTCTTGAATTTCGTGGGGTGTGTCCAAGATCTCTACCATTTCTGAAGCATCAGCAAACGATTCGTAGAGGCGACGAATGATACGGCGTACGCCATTAAGTTGATGAAAGAGCGTGAGCAGATAGCCCTGGAGCAAGCCAAAATCACCTAATGTAAAAACACCTTGCTTCCAGAGACGAAGTGCAAAAAATAGGACGAAGAATTCCAAAACGATCATGACGAGCATCTGCACGCTGTCACTCACGGTTCCAAGGACCCATCCAAACGTACGCATTCGACGAAGTTGGTTGGTAACCTTTTGATACAAAGTGTTTTCGTGCCCGTAACCTGTAAAGAGCTTGATGTTTGTGCTGTTCGTGATCGCATCTGAAAGGGTCCCCGTCACCTCCGAGTCCTTTTGGGCGCGCAACGTGTCAAAGCGCAATTTCCAAATAGAAAAGAAGTAATTGACGACGAGAAACACGACGATCCAGATCGCCATCCCTATCGCAATCGTCGTGCTTCGTTTAGAGACGACGTAGAGGATACCGATCAACGAGACAATCAAGGGGAGAAAATTGCCAACAAAGACATCATGAATGTCTTCAAAAGAACGGGAGAGACGATTTAGTTTTCGTACTAAAGAGCCAGAAAAACTATTGCTAAAAAACTGATATGAGTGACGAATGAGGTAGGCAAATGAGGATTGATCGAGATCTGTCATCACCTTTGGCTGAAGAATGCATGTGCCAAAGTTATTCAACCGTGAAATAAGCCAATGGAGCAGGTTCAGTCCAAGAATGATAAGTAAAATACCGAAGGCAACGGTAAAAACCTTCTCTGGTGCCGCTCCATTTGTATTAGAAAGCGCATCAAGAAATTTTTTATAATAAAGCGGACCCGCGAGCTCTACGAGTTGGGCTGCGATGACAGCAATCGGTACGCCAATCGCAAGAAATGGGTAACGACTTAAACGTTGAAGGTAGATCTGTAACACGCGACGCGTAGAAACAGGAGAGGACGGAGACGACATGGCGTTATTGTACGTCATTTTTCAAAACAAAAATACCCCGAAGCTTTGCGCGACGGAGCATTTTTGTTTTTTTCTTACGCTTCAATAATCACCGGAATGACCATTGGGCGTTGTTCTGTTTTGATGAAGAGGAATTCGCCGATTTCATCGCGGAGCTTGTCTTTGAGGTAGGCAATGTTGCTGTTGGTGCCGACCTTAGGGTCACGGCTTTTGAGAACAGCGACGGCTTTGTGCCGTGTTTGACTAATCAGTTCCTGGTGTTCCTTCATGTAGACGAAACCTCGCGAGATGATATCAGGTGTTGCTTGTAGTTCTCCGGTTTTGGTATCGAGTACCGCAACCAAGATCACCACGCCTTCTTCTGACAGTTGTTGACGATCGCGTAAGACGATTTGGTTGGTGTTTCCAACACCAAGGCCATCTACGAAAACATAATCTGTGATGACTTTCTTATTTGTAAGCTGACCGCTGCGCTGTTTGTCGAATTCCAGAATCTGGCCGTTGTCGGCAATAAAGATATTTTTTGGATCGAAGCCAGCGTCCGTAGCGGCTTTAGCATGTTCACATAAGAAGGAGTAATGGCCTTCAATCGGGATGAGATACTTGGGTTTGACCATTTGGTGCATTTCAACCAAGTCATCCTGTTGAGCGTGGCCACCGGCATGAACATCCATCATTTTATAATGGATGACATGAGCGCCTTCACGATACAACGTGTCTTTCACGCGTTGCACGGAGCGTTCGTTGCCTGGAATCACGGAAGAAGAGAACACAACCGTATCGCCTTTGATGATGTTTAAGAATGGATGTTCGCGATTTGCGACACGCATGAGTACAGCCCGTTCCTCGCCTTGTGCGCCGGTGCAGATGACAGCTGTTTTTTCACGCGGATACCGATCGATCTCCTTTGTTTCAATCAGCGTTCCCTTCTGGACGACCATATAGCCCAGTTGTTGCGCGATGAGCACGTTGGAACGCATGGAAAATCCTTCGATCGCCACTTTTCTCCCTTGTCGTTCGCACGCAAGAATAATCTGCTGAACACGAGAGATCATAGAGGCAAACGTACCGATAATGATACGACCTTCCGCATCTTTGATGATCTGATCGATGTTGTGTTGAATCTCCATTTCCGGCAATTGACGGCCAGGTTTTGAAGCATTGGTCGAGTCGATCATGAGTGCGAGGACGTTGCGTCCGCCCAGAGCGATCATCTTTTCTGTTTCCTGTACGGATTGTGCACCGGGAGCTGAATCAAGCTTAAAGTCACCGGTATGCACGATGATGCCGCATGGCGTATCAATGATCACGCCCATGGAAGAGGGGATGGAGTGAGCCACCCCAAAGAATTCGACCGTAAAGGCACCGAGTTGCAACTTATCGTCCGATTTGATCGAGAATAAGTTGAGCGGTGGGCTGTTGCGATGATCCTCTTGGCGTTTTTGAATGATGCCGCAAGTCAAATCGGTTGCGAAGACAGGCGGGTTGCCAAGACGTGGGATCAAATGCGGAATGCCGCCGATATGATCATAGTGGGCGTGGGTAATAATCACACCACGAATATTCTTTTCTTTGCCTTTCAGACAAGCAATGTTAGGCACGATGTAATCAACACCAGGCATGTCGTCATCGGGAAACTGTAAGCCCATGTCGATCAAGATAATGTCGTTACCATATTCCATCATGGTCATGTTGCGACCTACCTCCTCGTTGCCACCAAGGACCGTAACACGCAAACGTTCATCGCTTTTTTCAAGCGTGTCGGTATCTGTACCGGTTTTGTTGAATGGCTTGTGCTTGAACGTGCTCATGCGCGGGACGGCATTAAACGCGCCGCCCATAGGACCTCGACGCTTCTTTTTCACTTCTTGTTTATCGCTCGTACCGCGTCCTTCTTCATGAGCGAATCCTTGTTTGAGGGGTGCGCGAGAGGCGGAAGAGCCGAGTGCTGGCGAAGCACCTTGCGTGTGTTTTTGAAACGCAGGGCGAGGGGTGCTTGTACGATGTGCCGGAGCTTGAGGACGTGGGCTGGTTGATGGTCGAGCCGACGGTCCTGCCGGATTGCGAGGTGGAATAGGTGGAGGAACGGGCGCATTTGGGCGCGGGGTGTAGGAACTGGCACCAGATCGGGAACTAAAACCAGAGCCTGAACGAGGTGTTTTCTTGAATGCTTCCATAGCAATAATGGGTTTGGATCTTTTGTTTTTCCGTTTTTCGCGATATAAAAAAATTTACGCGCAACGAAAAATGAACAAAGAAAAATCGTTTAAATTTTGTCTAAAACGACAAAAAGAATGAATATTTAAGTTGTGTTTTGACGATTTCCATCACGTCTGTCACGACTTTCTTCAGAATCGAATGGATTCGATGATAGAGAAAGGCGTTCAGGTCTTCAATTAACGATACTTTATGATAACAGACTCTGATTATTTGGTCAAGTTCTTGACGCAAACCCTGTTATTCAGGCATCATCCACACACATCAGAGCAACAAAATAAGGGCGAGTGGCGGAATTGGTAGACGCACTAGCTTCAGGAGCTAGCGACCGCAAGGTCATGAGAGTTCGAGTCTCTCCCCGCCCACCACGTAAAAATGGCAGTTTTATACTGCTTTTTTTGTTGCCATTCACGTGGCAGGCCAGTCAAAGGCAAAAATGGGGGCTAAAATTGTCTGGGTTGACCTGGTGACAGCTTTGTGACAAGCTGGTCGAGTTCTTTTCACCCAATACCAACCTCCAACCAAGGGACGGTCGACATGAGCCGAAAGAATCGGAAGAACGGGAACGGGAACAGCGTCGAAATGGTCACGCGCGAAAGCGCGC
>CAYGGQ010000048.1:0-7161 GCA_964349535.1 uncultured Gammaproteobacteria bacterium
AATGCAGACCCCACCAGCCGCGCCATCCATGCCTGCGGCTCCGATGGCGGCGTAACGTCAAAACAATAAAAATACTCCGACGGACATCGGAGTGTTTTTTATTATTTCTTCACAAACCCCTTCACCTCTTCCTCCAAATCTTCTCGTTTCACAAGCCTCGCCTCTGTCTGCGTACGCTCCTTCCATTCAATCGCATTCTCCTGCAGTGTTTTTTCAGAAACGACAAGGCGAAGCGGCATACCTAACATATCTGCGTCCGCAAACTTTTCGCCAGGAGAGACTCCTTCACGATCATCCCATAAGACATCGATACCTTCCGTCATGAGCGCTTCGTAAGTTTCTTGCGCCGCTTGATTGATTCGGTTTTGCACCGCTTCATCCTTTGCGCGCAACGACACCAGGTGTAAATGAAACGGCGCGATACTCTGTGGCCACACAATGCCGCGCGCATCATGTGATGCTTCCACAATCGCGCCAACAAGACGTGTGGTTCCGATGCCGTAGCATCCCATAAACACAACGCGCTTTCGCAAACCATCTTCAGCGGTAAAGTCTACCTCGAACGGTTCCGTGTAGCGTGCACCTAAATCAAAAATGTTTCCAACTTCAGAACCCTTTTTGATCGAAAGCGTTCCTTTCTGACACGTCGGACACATCTCTCCTTCTTTTGCCGTTGCAATTTCCACGTTCTGCGCAAAATCACAACGATCGCACACCAACAACCGATCTTCACCTGCTTCTGTCAAAATCTGAAACTCGTGAGAAGGCTTACTGGTAAAAATACCACCCGAAGCAAGAACTGCACGCGCAGGAACACCACAACGTTCGTAGACACGTAGATACGCTTGCAATGTTTTTTGATAGAAGTCCTCAAAGTCTTCTCGCGTCTCGTGAAAAGAATACATGTCCTTCATGCCAAATTCACGACCGCGAAGCACGCCAGACTTTGCACGCAACTCATCACGAAACTTTGTTTGAATCTGATACACGGCAATCGGCAAATCTTTGTAGGAAGAAAGAAAAGATTTTACGAGCGGCGTCACAACTTCTTCATGCGAACAGCCGAGTGCGTATTCCTTTCCCGTTTGGCTTTTGATCTTAAAAAGAATGTCCACCGTATCCCAACGACCCGTCGTGATCCACGCCTCTTTTGATTCAAGCGCTGGCATCAAAATCTCTTGCGCGCCAAGACGGTTCATCTCATCACGCACGATCGCCTCCACTTTACGAAGGACACGTAAACCTAACGGTAGCCAAGCATAGACGCCCGCCATTTCCTGACGAACAAAACCGCCCTGAACCAAGTAGCGCGCATTGATCGAGTCTACCTCTGCAGGCATGGTTTTGGACGTTTTGGCGAACAAACGAGAATAGCGCATAGAATAGAAACTATGTTATCTCATTCTCGGCTATTCACCAACTTCTGGTTTATAGGGACCAGACAGTCGTTGTGTGAGCCATTGCTCTACAATTCATCCAAATGCACGAACTTGAGTGGCCGCGCCACGTGAACCGCAACAAAAAAACCACACATTTTTAAGTGCGGTTTTTACGTGGTGCGACGGCTGGGATTCGAACCCAGGACCTTGGGCTTAAGAGGCCCCTGCTCTACCAACTGAGCTACCGTCGCATCGATAAAATGTGCCGCTAGAATAGAGGACATTCTCCCGCATGTCAATGATTTTTCTAAAATAAAATATCCCCGTTTGGGGATATTTTATGCAACCAATACTGATCAGGTTTATTGGCTTGCGCTAATCGTCTGGCCCAATTCAGCTGATGGCGCATTCACGGTGACGCGGCTCGTGACCGCATCTTTCACGACGGTATAGCCTGTGGCGTAATCGGCACAGCTCGTGAAGTGCGCTCCGGCCGCAGAAGGATCAAAAGGCATGGAGGAGAGGTACGTTGGTGAAACACAGCCGCAAATATCATAGCCACCGACCGCTGATGTCATGGCCGTGGTGGTCGCGGGCAAAGCACCCGCGGCACACGTATACGTTCCGTTATTGTCTGCCGCGTTCTGTTGAATCGCGTTCACGATCGTGTTCACATTACTCGTACGCGTAGAGTTACGCGCTTGCGAAAACTGACGCGCTGGATTAATAGCGACGATGACGGCGGCTGCTAAAATCGCAATGATCGCGATGACGATCAGCAGCTCAATGAGGGTAAACCCTCGGGCTTGCTTTCCAAACATAAATAAAACGAAAAAAAATATTAAAATGGGATAGGGTTAGCACCCATCATCCACACAAAAAAAGTATAGCATAAGGGCTACAACAGCGCACCTCCCAACTCAAGGCCACGAGGCGACTTCTCGCCAAGAGTCAATCCTGATGGGTGTTTGTGAGGTCAGGGTCACCTTCACCCTCATCGTTTGCATTCCCACGTCTATCCGTACGCCTATCGTCCAGATTCCACCGCTCACCGTCACGGGATAGATCGTGCAAGGCGTGGATCCAAGTATATAGACTTCGTTCCCCGCATAGGCGGCATCTCTTGCCAGTTGATTCAGCGCATGCTCCATACACCCTGTCGCGAGCGCTCTGGCGAGTTGTTTGTTCTTGTACCCTATGGTCTCTTGCCCCTCCTCGACGAGCGTCACGCTCCCAGCAACGGTGACTGCCAGCAACAAAACACCGAGCAATAGCACCATGGTGAGCATCGCGAACCCTTGTCTTAACCGTGGTTGAATGTGAAACAAAGACATAAAAACTAACGTCGAATCGACAGCGTGTCGTTGAGTGTAAAAATCGTACTTGTCTGATGCGCGATCCAGCCCGTGATCGAAACACGCACCTGTTCCGGGGTCGTGTTCAAGCGTAAAAAAGAGAGAGAGGTCACCTGTATCTCGTTCGACGTCAACGGAATACTCGAACTTGTCCCTTGTTGGATCGAAACAATCCCGCCCGTCAAACTGATCACCGTCGGTTGTAGCGAGGACTCCGCCATCACAAGGGTCAGCTGCGTACTCGAAACACCAACCATCGGTGCCGAAACGCTGTTTGCGGCGTGCACCCGTGCCCTAATTTTTGAAAAAAATCCATTGATATTTTCTTGTACGATCGCCGTCGCCTGCGCTCGGCCGCGCGTATTCAAGAGAATACGCGTTACCCCGACCGTGCCCGTGATCAAAATGCTGAACACAAAAATGTAGATCAGTGTTTCAAAAAGGGTTAATCCGCGAGATACCATAGGTTGGTTATTGCGACGTGATGATACGGAGTGCGTCGTTGGATCGAACGGACACATACACCGTATTATTTTCAAAGGCAAGCCCACTCGCAACCTGCGGAAAATTTAACCCGCTATAGGGCTGGGGACTCGATGGGTTGGAAACCTCCATAATTTTAAATTCTTGGTTCGCGTCTGATGTCGCGAGAAAGGCAAGGTTATCCGCCGCAAAAACAGCATTCACGTCCGTTGAGACTGCGAGAGTGCCGATGACGATGGCTGAATCTGGATTTGTTGCATCAAAAATCACTAACTGCGGGTGTGTGGGAAGACCATCCCCTTGCACACGTACAAGATAGGCGCGGCTATCTTGACTATTCGTATAAAGGCTCATCGCGTCCTGCGTGCCATCGACATCGAACGAGTTGGAAATGGAAGGTGTCGTCGGATCGGTCGCGTTCACCACAACAAATTCAGCCGTATCTTTTGACGTCGCGAGTACAACACGATTTTTAAAAACAGAAATGGCATTAATATCCGCGCCAACCGTCAACGAGCCACGGATCACTGGACTCACGGGATTGGAAATATCAATCACAAAAAAATCTGGCCCCGTCCCTCCTTTCAACCCGAGATAGAGCGTCGTACTTGTTACCGCAATACTCAACCCCTCTTGATCAGCGGGAACGGGTACGGCTGTGACTAACAGAGGACTAGTGGACGTCGTCACATCAATCACCTGCAGCTGATTGTCCTGATCTTGTGAAGCCACGTAGGCGTAGTTCCCGGACAAAGCGACCGCATGTAGTCCTTCCCCGACATTTACCGATCCTCTGACGATCGGTTGCGCCCCATTCGTCGCATCAATCACGTAAAAATCCGGCTTTTTTTTGTCTGATGCCGTCGCCGTCATATAGACCATGCCGGACCGAACAGCGAGCCCCGTCGCCGAATTCCCAGGGCCTAAATCGACGGTTCCTAACGTCTGTGGATTGTACCAATTACCGGAAAGCAGCACCTCTGCGACATAACGAAAATTCGTAATCACGGATGGTAGCGTGAGCATGCGCGCACGCTGAAAAGAATCCAACCAAGTAACGGTAGCCAAAACGTATTTTTCATTTGCATTTAGATCCGTCAACGTGACGGATCGTGTAAAACCATTTGCCGTATCCGATGCGCTTTGTAATGCCCACAAATTTGAAGAAAGCACGATACCGTGACTCCCCGGGGTCAGCAGCGACCAATTCTGATCTCGCAGCGAGCGAAGAGCCTCCAAACCCTCTTCTGCCAACTCCTGTGCCTGAAGCGAAGCCCGCGCTCCTCCAAGCTGGCTCAATTGGTTGTTCAAATAAGGAACAAGAGCCCCGAGACTGATCGCAAACAACGCGATCGCAAGAATCGCTTCTAGAAGGCTTTGTCCAGATTGACGTGTCCGCATAAAAGAAAACAGCATAGCCCTATTGCACCTGAACGGTTCCCATCGTATTTACCGTAATCCTTGCCGTGCGTGTTCCTTGGCTAAGCACAATCGTCGCGGCCGTCACGGGCGCACCCTCTGGTCGCGTAAAGTTGACTTCCGTGGTGCCCGTGACAGAAAAACCAGGTGGATAATTGGTCACACGGTCGTAGTTTTGGACACGCGTCGCGTACGTTGTCCCTTGAAAACGAACAAACATATTAGAGAGGAACATGACTCCCCAAGCACTATCCTGCGTGCCATTGACGGTGTCTGCCCGAGCAGACACGAGCTCTCGACGCATCAACTCCCGCATACGAACAAAGCCATTTGCACGAATCGTCTGTACGGCGAACACGGCCGTCCCAAGTGCTAACGTCGCAAAAAGCGTGATCACGATCATCAGCTCAAACAAAGAAAATCCACCTCGTCTCATAGCATCAATTGGTCAGCCCTTGTGTCAACTGATAAATCGGGGAAACGATGGAAAGAGCGACAAAGCCAACCATCAATCCAACGAGGAGAAGAACGATGGGTTCAATAAGCGTGGTTAAATTTTTCGTCATGCCCTCGACCTCATGTTCAGAAAATTCAGCAATGGCGATCAGACTCTTTGGCAACCCCCCCGTCCGCTCCCCAACGCTAATCATGCTGACCGTGGTCCGTGAAAAGAGCTTTGGGTACTTGCCTAATTCTTCACCAATGGTGCCCCCTCGCTCCACGGCAAACGCAACCTCTTGCAACTCTTTACGATAGACAAGATTGCTCACGGAATCTGCCGTCACGCGCAGCGCTGGCACGACTTTTACACCACTCGTCAGCAACGTACCTAAAATACGCGAAAACTGCGTGGTCTGGATCTCTCTCGATAAGTGTCCGATGACGGGAATCAACAGCGAAATTTTTGTAAAAGCATACCGCACCGCCACCACCTTTTTCCACAAAACGGATGACACGACGATCGTACCTCCCAAAACCGCCAGCGCTATAGGCCAATACAGTCGCAAGCCTTTGACGATCGCCAACAAAATACGTGTACTCAAAGGGAGGTTGACCGACAAAGAACTAAACAACGGCAACAACTGTGGCAAAATAAAAAAAGTGAGGTACAAAGCAATGCCAATGGCCCCAGAAAAAATAATCGCTGGGTACAGCATCGCGGAGCGTACTTGCGACCTAATCTCCTCCGCCTTTTGCATTTGTGTCCCAAGATATTGTACGGCTTGTGCCAAGCTTCCAGAAGCCTCACCAACACGCACCACATTGATAAAAAAGGAGTCGAAAATCGTTGGAAATCGTTTTAAGCTAAAATTCAGCTGATGACCATCTGATAAATCTTTGACGGCAACACTGATGGCGTAACGGAGGGCAACCGAGTCTGTTTGAATTTGGATCGTTTCCAGCGTTTCTCGTAATGGGATGCCCGCATCCAACATGACCGTCATGTGTTTCAAAAACAATACTTGATCGTGCACACCCACGCGTAAAAAATAGGGCTTCCTTACCTGTTTGACTGAACCGCTGGGTCCTGAAGCGTTTGACATAACGCTAATCGCTGATCACGCGAATAATTTCGGCGATCGACGTGATACCCTGTGAAGCCTTCAAAAATCCATCTTCAAACATCGTCACCATCCCCTGTTTTCTGGCCACGCCGCGAATCTCTTCGGCGTTTGTACGATGCATAATGAGTTCACGAATCTGCTCCGTAACTTCGATCACCTCATAAATCCCGATCCGTTTTGTGTACCCCGTGTGGGAACAGGCGTCACAGCCCTTTGGTTGGAAAAACTTCGTATATTTTTGTAGCGTTTCTGGTGAAATATCTCGAGCGAGCACCATCCGTTCCTCTTCCTTGAGGGCGTAGGCTACACGACACTCTGGACACAGCTTACGAACCAACCGCTGACCAATCACGATATCAACGGTCGAGGCGATTAAAAATGGCTCAATTCCCATATCCAAAAGACGCGGAAGCGATGTAGCCGCATCAATGGTGTGCAGCGTCGAAAGCAGCAAGTGCCCTGTCATGGCTGCATTCACGGCAATCCCCGCCGTTTCCTGATCACGAATTTCTCCCACCATAATCACGTTTGGGTCCTGACGCACGATGGAACGTAGTCCATTGGCGAACGTAAACCCCGTCGCTGTATTTACCTGAAGCTGCGTAATACCATCAACCGCATATTCAATCGGATCTTCAATGGTCACGATGGAGACATCCCGCGTGTTTAACACGCGCAGCACCGAGTACAACGAGGTTGTTTTGCCGGAGCCTGTAGGTCCCGTCGCGAGAATCATGCCATAAGGCCTGTGGATATAACGCCTGATTAACGTAAGATCTTTTTCAGAAAAACCTAAATCTTCTAACTTCAATACGTTGGCACCCCCCACCAGCAAACGAATGACTACGTTTTCTCCATTAAACGTCGGCAAGATGGAAACACGTAGCTCAATATCCGTGGAATCCTCGACGATATGAAAGCGTCCATCTTGTGCCATCAAATGTTCGTCCGTACGCATTC
>CAYGGQ010000049.1:0-7044 GCA_964349535.1 uncultured Gammaproteobacteria bacterium
TGATCACGGTACGTTTCCCGCGCTGCTGGTCGATCGCGTGATGAATCTTGCGTTCGCTCACGACGTCCACGTTGGATGTCGCCTCATCAAAGAGCAGGATCGGCGGATCCATGAGGATCGCTCGCGCGATCCCGACGCGCTGACGCTGACCACCGGAAAGGCGCATGCCACGATTGCCGACGACGGTCTGGTACCCGCGTTCGAGGCGCAGGATAAACTCGTGTGCATTCGCCACTCGGGCAGCCTGTTCGATCTCGGCCTGGGCCGCGTTCGGTTTGCCGAAGGCGATATTCTCGGCCACGGTGCGATCGAAGATCTCGACCTCCTGCGGCACATAGCCAATCGACTGACGAAAGCTTAGCGGCAGCTCACGAAGATCAAACCCGTCGATACGTATGGCTCCAACATCCGGATCGAGGAGACGAAACAATGCCTTGGCGAACGTTGACTTGCCACCACCAGAGCTGCCGACAATCCCCACTACCTCGCCCGGCGTGATCGTAAGCGTCAACCCGTTCAAAGCCGGCTGTTGATTCAGGCCATCGCTCTGTGTCATGCGATAAGAGTAGGTCACCGCATCAAAGGTCACTTCACCTACAAACCGTGCCGGCAAGACGGGTATCGTTTCTGGATCATAAATCTCAACTGGCGCATCCATGACCTCGACCATGCGCCTGACGGGCTCCATCGCTTCCGTGAAACGGTCAAAAATGGTGCCGAGACGATAGCAAGAGATGAATACACGTTCGGACAACGTCGAAAGGAACACGAGCGTCCCAACCGAAAAGGAACCTCCGAACACGGCGAACGCGCACAAAGTGATCATCGCGATACGGCCAGAACTGACCAGACCGTTGCGAAACAAATCCGACCAATCGTAAGCGCTATACTCTTTATTGAGCAAACGCTTGACTTCATCTCGCATCACGCGCACCAACGCAAGCTCGCGCTCCTCCTGACGAAACACTTGGGTCGTCAGAATGTTGGTGATGGCCTGACCAAGTGCCGAGTCCGCGTCATTGTCCAAGGCATGGCGTTCCCGACGAAGCCCAGACATCTGCTGTTTTACGCGACCCGTGACAAAAGCAAACACGACGACAACCGGGAACAAAATGAACACCGCCGGCCAATACAGCCAAAGAATGATGATAATCGTGACGATTGTTTGAAAAAACAAAGGCACGATTTCAAAACTCAAGACGCCAATGATATCCATCACGCGACCTACACCGCGGACCACCTTTCCGATCATCGCTTCTGCGTGCTTGGAGTGGTGGTATGTCAATGGCAGATTCAGCATCTTCTGACCAAACGTCAGCGGAAGATCATGTTCAATCGTGGACATAATCCAGCGAATCCGTTTGTTCTTGTAGACCTGAACGATCCCTAAGGTCACCAGAAAACAAACAGCAAGCGCCGCAAATTTCCAGAGATCCATCGAGGCCTCTCGCCCCCGCGGCACGATCTCATCCAGAATGTGTTTGACGACAAACGGCTCGAACAAAGCGCCGACCTGTACCGTCAAAATGAACACGCCTAACTTGAGAAACGCCCCTTTCAGGGGTCTCACCAATCGCCAAAAATCACGCAAAAACGGGATGTAATTGGTCGTTGGCTGGGACATGAGCTGCCATCCTCCTCTTGTGGATTGGAAAGAACAAAAGAAACCAGAAAGGCACCGTATCAAAAAATGATGATTCTGTCAAAGAGGGGGTCATCAAGCAGCCAAAAAATTGGCTCCAATATAGACGGGGTTCGAACCTCAATAAGTTCAATTCTGCTTGATAAAAATTTCATCCACCAGCTCCGGTAAAGTTCTGATCAAAAACGAAAGATGGCCCAAACCTTCCAATCGCACAACCTTTGCAACCAACAATCGCTCGTAGAGTTCAACAGATTTGAGGATACCTGAATAATCATCATGAGAGACGATAATTGTCGTACCTTCTTTAATCTGCGACTGGAGCGCTGGAGTAATCTGATATTCGTAAAATTCGCTCTCTGACGGCCCCGCGTCTCGGTTCTGATCCTCTAGCAATAGTTTTGATGCAGGAGCCATCAAAATAAGTTTTTTAATACTTTTGCCGGACTCCCCCAACCAGCGGAGCAAGGCATAGGCTCCCGCGCTCAATCCAACAAGGATCGTATTTTCATCTATGCCGCACTTGTCCAGTTCCTTTTTCCATTCCCCGTATGGTGCCTTCCACGAATCAACGACGATCGGACACTGAACCTCGTATCCTTTTTCTTGAAGACGCTCTTTTGCCCATCCCATCCAATTATTGGGATTGTTTGAATCACACTCTGGTATATCAGCAATCAACTTTCCATCTATCTTTTCAGGCCAGCGACCATGAAGCATCACGACTTTGTTCATATTCATTTCAATTCTTCTATTAAATATTCATCATCTTTCATCGGCTTAATTTGGAACTGACTCCCAAACTGTCTCTTGATTTCCTCGTTCTCTTTCGCGAATGCTGATTCATTGACATGGGGAACGACGATAGACTCGACCAATCCTAAACCACGATTATCGGTCAGAACGAAATCCTTTGGTAGATCTCCAATGTCTTCGGCGTAAAATGGCTGAACCGATGGTCCGAGCAAAATCGATCCAGCGCTTGAACCAATATAATCACGCGTCGCGAGTAAAGACCGAATCATTTCCATGAAACCACTCTTTCGCATCTGTTCAGCAAGATAGATGACGTTGCCACCAGCAACAAAAACAATATCTGCTGGTTCAAGAGCTTTCTTCAATGTCTCTCCCTCTTTTTCTTTGAGGCCAACGTCATACACTTCGCATCCAAGGTCGACGAGACTCGCGCGATCTCTGTTCAAATAAGACTTGTCTTGGTACGGGTCAGAGGCGGTGGGAATGAAAGCGACTTTTTTGTCTTTAAATTGAATCGTGCCCGCATCGCGTAACTTGGTCGCGACCGTTGCAAATGACGAGGTAAGGAGGAGCATAATAAAATCATGAATAGACGCTCTGACGATGGTCAATAGCAACTACGAACACGGTGCGCTGCGATTTCATTAATTGGTAAATGATGCGATAAGGCCACACACGGAGCGAATAAAATCCCACCAACTCCCCTAGGAGGGATTTTCCGATGTAAGGATCAGAAGCGAGGACATGCAGTGCGCGCAAAATCTTCGGTTGGTATCGCGTATCAAGTTTTTTTAGACTTTTTTGTGCGGATGTTTTGACGAGAACGCGGAACATATTTTTTGTCAATCATTTCAAGCGGGAGAAAATCCCCTCGCTGATAGGCCTTCTTTGCACCGCGGATTTCTTTCAAGAGGTCTGGGGCGTGTAAAATATCGACCGTCTCCAAAAGGGATTCCAGTTCTTCGGCTGAAATCAGTGCCGCCTTCGCCCTTCCGTTTTCCGTCAGCGTGTAATAGACTCCTGGTTTTTGAACCTGGTTCGCAATGATAAACAATTGTTTACGTGCCTCCGACAAAGAAAGTGTGGTGCTTGCATTCATAAATATAGGTACATCATAACGTACTTATCCTATCTGTCAAACTAAAAAACAACCTCTGTTAAAGTGTTGTTTTTTCTGGCCTGCCACGCCGTAAAGTCGCGTGGCGACCACGGCGCTTTACGCGATGAACAGCAACAACGAAAAACAACACTTGATAAGTGTTGTTTTTCCGTGGCTCCGAGACTTGGATTCGAACCAAGATACACTGCTCCAGAGGCAGTAGTCCTACCATTAGACGATCTCGGAATAATGTTTCAATTTCTCTTCTAACTCCTGCCTACCCTGCCCTGATTTGAAGAACCGTTCTCGTTGCATGGCTTCTGAACGGCTCCCGCAGGATTCGTGATAGACGAGTTTCCACGGCATGCGTCCAGAAGTATAACGACAACGTCCGGTATTGTGCTCGTGAAGACGCTTGACCACATCTTCAGATGATCCTACGTATAGCGTTTGATGGGTCAAACTCATGAGAACATAGACTTTGTACATACGTACAATTTATCAAACCTTGGATTCTCCGCCTATGGCGGATGCGCCTTAGGCGCAGAACCAAGATACACTGCTCCAGAGGCAGTAGTCCTACCATTAGACGATCTCGGAATGATTCTTCAAATGTGGGCGAATAATACTAAACAGCGAGCAGAACGTCAAACCCCCCTTCGCAAATGCTTCGGGGGGTGCTCTGACGTAAACAAATTATTTTATGGTTTCTGTAGTTGAGGTTGGTCTGGTGGGCTTCTCAACGGTTTTCTTTTTCTCGGTGGTCGCCTCATCCGTGGTCGGTCGAGCGGCGCACAACACGCGCACGTCTTGCAATGCTTTTTCCATCATCGCGAGTCGCTGTAAAATACGATTGGTGTCGGCACGTACATCAGCCGCACGGGCACCGACAGGCATTTCTTCTTTTGCTTGTACCGCCGAGTAGGCTACGGCTCCCGTGAGTACGACGGACAAGCCCGTTACGATCGCTGCTGCCCAAATATTTCCCACTCCTCGCGCCGCGTGGAACATGTGATGATCGCGAACGTGCGTGGTAGCACCCACATAATGCACATTACAATTCAAACCGCATTTGCTGTGTCCACAGCTTGCCATAGAACCAGGACCGGTCGGAATGGGAGTTGCCCCACTCTTCATCGCGCTCTTCCCCTTGCCCTTCATACTACCTTTTTTTGTTTTTGTGTCTGCCGACATACGAAAAAGAAATAAAGAACTAAATAAGTAAGTTGATAAACATCAGTATAGCACGTCCTCCCATACGTCAACAACGGTTGACGACCGCCCAGCCCTTTAGTACTATCCTGACACTGTAATTAGTATTCAAAAGTCGCCGTTCTTCCCCTCCCCTTGCGAGCGGAGCGAGCAGGCGCAGGCATCGAGCGTAGTGAAAGGAGGGTGTTAGACACCCGACTGTAACGAAGTCTCGATAAGCCGAGCATCGGACGGCTAGCTCAGTTGGTTAGAGCGTCACATTGACATTGTGAAGGTCAGAGGTTCGACTCCTCTGCCGTCCACCATGAAAAGATCCACAGATGTGGGTCTTTTCTTTTTGTATAAAAGAACCCTCACACAGTTTCTGTGTAAGGGTTCAAAGATTTTCTTCTTACTTCCTCGCGATCGGCGTTACACGCCCTCGATCCTGCGCCCGCGCTTGTCGAGCGACAACATGTACTTCCGCATTCCGGACGCATAGTCATAGACATGGCCTTCGTCAATCTTGCCCGACGAAAGCTTGTCAATCTCAAACTGCTCCAGTTCCCACCCAACCGCAAAGCCACTCAAAGGCGCTCCCTTCACCTGCACGTTCCACCCACGCTTGCGCACATCCATGCGCACATCATAGGAGAATGCGATCAGTGGTGTAGGGTTCTCTTTTATCCGCGCTCCAGGACCAAACCCCAGATCCATGAAAACACGCTCGAGGATGATTGGCTCCTCCGATGTCATACGGTGACCAAAGGCGAGCCCCCATTCGAGCCAGCGCCGACCACGAGTCACGCGACTCGTAAGATGGTCTGATTCCATGAACACCCGAGGATGCAATATTTCCGCATCCAAACGCCTGTCCAAGTTGGTATACGCATGCATCGCCGCTTCCAAATTGCGCTGGTCAATACCTGGCCATTTCATCTCGAACCTCCCAATGTACTTTGACTACGCTATCGAAAAACTGACCTTTTGTCAATACCCGCGATTAAAAAGACGTGTCTTGTGATGACACGTCTTGAAAAGTGGATGGCTCTAGAAGAACTGGCCGTAGTAGTCGCCTGTACCTAGAATTCGCCTGTACCAAGTGTGGAAGGCCATGGCGGCAAACGAGATGGTGGCGGATGCGGGAGTTCAGGCTCGATCGGGATCCAATCGCTGCGCTCATACGAAGGTTCGCCGAACACATTCACCTTCGTCTTCCAACGCGATCCAACCAAAAAACGATGATACTCATGCCGAAACCACGCGGGAGCCTGAGGCTCTTGTGATTCATGTGACAGCCGTTCATCCCATATCTTGACACGACCAATTACCTTGGCATGCGTCGAAGCGTTCACCCTGAACTCGACCTTGTCAAAAAACTGTGGCTTCTGAAAAGCAAAGCCTTCAGGCGGTACGGTCGTGGGGCAGAGAGGTGGCTCATTGCTTGTCACACAGGTCCACCATCCGATTTCTCGTGCCAAACCATTCAACCGAATGACACAACACTTGCTTCGTGAAACGACTTCTACCTCGGCATCATGTCTTGTTGAGGTGTAGTCAACAAGCACAGCACAGAAAACGACAAACCCAGAACACATCGACCAACCCACGATTTGTAGCTTGCGAAGATAGGTCCACTGTTCTATGACCGACAGACGCCATCTGACTCCCCGAGGAATCGGGGCATCGATCAGCTGTGTCGAAGTTCGAAACGGTCCCTCGTCTGATGGTTGAACGAAAGCGTCATCGCGCGGAAACAGCTTGCACAGAATGCGTGCGGTCATGTACTCACCAACTCGGTAAATGATCCAAAGAATCGGGGGAAAAGCCACCCCATACATCACCCATAGAAAATACCCCACCCATGTCAAATCCGGCATCGACGACCTCCTTGTTTGAGAATGAACTTCCCAATAATTAACACAGACATACTCATAAGTCAAGGTTGTGCCCGCGCCAACCTCACATACAAAAAAATCCCCTTTCGGGGTTTTTGTTTCTGTTTGACTCCAGAAAAGTGACCGCAATAGTCTCAAAATTGTCTTCGCTTACGTATTCATGAACCTTCGAGGGTTTCATGAACCGTTTAAGCTCCGAAACAACAAATAAATGTTGATAATCGACCATCGGGATTGTTGCCCCGTAAAAATGCTTACGCATTCACGGGGTAAAAACTCCCTAGAAAGGAGGTGATCCATCCACAGCTTCCGCTACGGATGCCTTGTTACGACTTAGTCCCTATTATCGGCTCTACCTTAGTCCCCTCATCGAGGCCTTCGGGTATTTCCGACTCTCTTGACTTGACGGGCGGTGAGTACAAGACCCGAGAACGTATTCAACGCGCCGTGGCTGATAC